>CAHJXF010000028.1 GCA_903644065.1 Betaproteobacteria bacterium | reverse complement strand
GCAGTTCGGCCCGGTCGATCGGGGCGGGCTGGTCGAGGCGTTGCGACGCGCCGTCCGGCTGCATCGGCAACCGTCGACCTGGCGCGGCATCCAGCAGAACGGCATGCGGTCCGACGTCGGCTGGTCGCGCTCGGCAGTCGAGTACGCGGCGGTCTACCGGCGAGTGCTCGACGAGCGCGTCATTCGTCGACCCGCCGACGCCCCGCCTTGACCTGGGCGCGAAGGTCCTTGTCCGCCAGCCGACGCTGTCTGGAAGCGTAGGTCGGCCGGGTCGCGCGGCGCACGGCGGGCGGCGTCGCGACACGATCGACCAGCGCCTGTAGCCGGTCCAGCGCATCGGCTCGATTGGCCTCCTGGCTGCGCGACGTCTGCGCCTTGATGATCACGACGCCGGCCTCCGTGATGCGGCGATCGGTCGACGCCAGCAGGCGCGATTTCACATCGTCCGGCAGCGACGACGCGCGCACGTCGAAGCGCAGGTGCACCGCGCTCGACACCTTGTTGACGTTCTGACCACCCGCCCCCTGCGCGCGGATGGCCGTGAACTCGACCTCGCCGGGATCGACCCGGTGGACGCCGGCCCGGTCGGCATCACGTTCGCTGACACTGTCCATCGCTCTCTCCTCGACGCATCGTACGCACTGCGCGGCGCACCACGTCGAGCCGCCTCGCGAGCGGCAGGAGTCTTTCGCCGCGACCCGACCGTGCGACCGCCGCGCGGTGGCTCGCTTGCGCATCCATTCGCGTTCTTGTGTCGTCCTTTCGGAAGCGTGCTTGTCGGCGGGGCCGTGCTCGCGAAGCCTTGCTTTCCAGCCTTGCGTTGGGCCTTTGTCCGAGCGCGCCCAATCGCCCGTTCGACAAGGATGAGCCTCCTCGAAACCGGCAACCGGCATGGACCCCTCGAACGTCGACATCGACGCAGTGCTGCCGGACGCGACCGGTTCCCGACTCGCGTCGCCGGCGTCCGACCGGCTGAGCGTCGTCCAGGAATTCGCGCACGTGGAGAAGCGCACGGTCGACACCGGCCGCGGCGTGCGACTGCGGAAGATCGTGCACGACGACGTCGTGCAGGTCGTCGAGTCGCTGGCGGCGGACGAGTTCACCGTCGAGCGCCGTCCGATCGATCGTGTCGTGGCCGCGGCGCCGCCGATCCGTCACGAAGGCGACACGATGATCGTGCCGGTCCTCGCCGAACGGGTGGTGACCCGCATCGAACTCGTCCTCGTCGAGGAACTGCACGTGACCCGCTCGGAACGCCGGGTGCCGTTCGCAAGCGATGTGACGCTGCGCCGGGAGGAGATCGTCGTCGAACGCTTCGACGAGGACGGCCAGGCAGGTTCGATCGAGCGCACGACTGCGCTCGATCAGTGATCCGGTATCGCGCGACGACCTCGCGCATGCCATCCCGGACGTCGTGACCACGATGTCCTCAAGCAAAGCGGTAGTCCAGGAGATATCGATGCAGACCATCATCGCAGCGTTCGACCAACCCAGCACGGCGCAGCAGGCCGTCGACTCATTGCTCGCCAAAGGCTTCAGCCGGAGCGCGGTACATCTGCAGTCCGGCTACGCCGCCGACATGGATGGCGACGGGACCGGTCAGACGACGGGCGTCGCGGCACCGACGAACACCGGCTTCCTCGCCGGCGTCGAGCACTTCTTCGCCAACCTGTTCGGCGGCGAGGACGAGTCGACCCGCTCCAACACCAGCGGCCGTTATGTCGATGCCGTCCGCAAGGGCAACAGCGTACTCGCCGTGGACGTGGCCTCGGACGACGAGGCCGACCAGGCGAGCAACCTGCTGTACGACCTCGGCGCGACGGACGTCGAGGAAGACGGTGCCGGCGCCGACGGCATGTCGACGCAGTCGCAAGGCATGACCAGCGGGATGGCGACGGGCGGCACGGCGACAGGCATGCCGGTCGAGGGCATGGCGACCAGCGGCATGGCAGCGAGCGGCATGGCGGCGAGCGGCATGACGGACGGCGCTATGTCGACGGGCAGCATGACGGATGGCGCCATGTCGATCGGCGGTACGGCGGACGGCGCCATGTCGGCCGGCAGCATGACGAGCGACGGCATGGCATCCGAGGGCGCGGTCCTGCCGATCGTCCAGGAAGAGCTGCAGGTCGGCAAGCGGACGGTGCAGGGCGGCACGGTCCGCGTCATCAAGCGCGTCACCGAGACGCCCGTGTCGGAGCTCGTCCGCCTGCGCGAGGAGCATGCGGTGATCGAGCGTCGACCAGTCAACCGGGTCGCCACCGAGGCGGACTTCCAGGGCTTCACGGAGGGCACGATCGAGATGCGCGAGTCCGCCGAAGAGGCGGTCGTCGGCAAGACGGCGCGGGTGGTCGAAGAGGTCGTGGTCGGCACGAAGGTCACCGAGCACGAGCAGACCGTCAGCGACACCGTGCGACGCACCGATGTCGAGGTGGACCGCGGCACCGACATGAGCGTCGGCCTGTCCGGCAAGGGCGGCGCCGCCGTATCGGACTCGTCGATCGTCACGACGAAACGACTCGAGGACTGATCTGCGGGCAAGCGCGGCGTCGGCGCGAGCCGCCGTCGCGTCCCTCGTCGAGCCCGGCCGGTGCATCGCTCGCACCGGCCGGGCTTTTTATCGTCAGGCGAGCGGCGACACGCCGATCAGCCAGAGGTGCAGTCGCAGGATGAAGGCGACGTACAACGCCAGGCCGGCGACGACGACGAGGACATCGTTGACCGGCCGGACGGGCCCCGATGCCGGTCCGCGATCGAAGGCGACGGGCCGTCGCTTGAGCGAGATCCGGTCCGCGACGGCCCAGGCCAGGAAGGCCCCGAACAACAGCACGCTGTCGAGGGTTCCGTTGGCGAGCAGGTGGGCCGTGGCCCACAGCTTGACCGCCAGCAGCATTGGGTGCTTCGCGATGCGGCTGATGCGCCCCGGCAGGTAGGTCGCCAGCAGCAACGGGAACACCGGCACCATCAGCAGCCACGCGACATGGCGGAGTGCGCGGGGCGGCGCCCACAGGATCACGGGATGCTGCCGGGCCAGGCCGTAGCCGACGATCAACGCGGCGAGCCCGATTCCGGCGACCACCGCATACAAGCCCTTCCAGGGCTTCTCGCCGTGCGTCGCGATCCAGCGTTGCCGCCACCCAGGCGCCACGATCGACACCGAGTGCACCCCGAGGAACAGCAGCAGCCCGAAGACGAGGAACGTCATGTCGACGACTCGCATCGTGGGGGCCGCCTCATTTGATCAGGTACTGCTCGCGGTCCTTGCCGACGAGCCAGCGCGGGACCCGGCCCCGTCCGGTCCACGTGGCGCCCGTCAGGGGATCGTGGTATTTCGCCGGCGACGCGGTGGCGTCCTCGCGGCGAGGCCGCACGATCCCGAGTTCGCTCGGCTGGATGTCGTACTCCGCGATCAGCGCCCGGATCCGCTCCAGGGCCGCGCCCTTCTCGAGGCGTCGGGCGCGTTCCGATTCCAGGTGGAGCTTCTCGAGCTCGACCTGCATTTCCCGATAGGAAGTCATTGATGTGTTGAAAATCTGACGACGAGGCCGAAGTCTACCGACTGTGCGGTCCGCGCCGGCGTCTTCTTCTGGAGGGGAGGTCGCTGCGTAGTATCGTCTCCGACAGGATCATGACCCGCCCGTCGACCCTTCGCCTCGCGCCAGCAGCCATTCCCGTCCGCCCGGCGGCGGCGCCGGCGTACCCGCCGTTCGCCGGGCATGCGCCGGCGCTGGTCCAGGACACGCTCGACCGCATCCTCGCCAGCGTCACGTTCGGCCGCTCGATACGGCATCGCAGCTTCCTGCGTCACGTGGTGCAGGCGGCGCTCGAGGGTCGCCACGCGGCCTTGCGGGAGACGGTCATCGGACTCGAGGTCTTCGCTCGCGACAGCGCCGACTACGATCCGCGCAGCGATCCCATCGTGCGCATCGAAGCGGGACGCGTGCGCGAGAAGCTGGCGCGCTACTACGCGGACGAAGGCCGCTCGGACGCCTTCGAGATCCAGTTGCCGGTGGGCGGCTACCTGCCGCGCCTCGCACGGCGCGCGGCGCAGGCGCCGGTCCGCAGCCTCGGATCGTTCGCGGTCCTGCCCTTCGCCAGCCTGTCGTCGCAGGCCGCGGACGGTCTCTTCTGCGAGGCCCTGGCGGACCAACTGATCGACCGCCTGAGTCGCGTCCCCGGCGTGCGGGTGGTGGGGCGCCTGTCGGCCGGCGAGGCGCAGGCCCGCACCGTCGACATGAAGGTGGTCGGCAAGCTGCTCGGCGTGCAGCACGTCGTCACCGGCAGCGTGCAGCGGGCGGGCGGCCGCTATCGCTGCATCGCGCAGGTGATCCGCACGCGCGATCGCGTCTGCGTCTGGTCGCAGCGCCTCGAGAGCGACGTCGCCGAGCAGACCGACCTGTTCGCGTTCCAGGATCGCATCGCGGACGTGGTGACCACGGCCGGGCCGCTCGCATCGACCGGGGACTCGACCGGGGATTCGGACGCGCACTCGACCGAGGATTCGGACGCGCACTCGACGGCGCACTCGGCCGCCCTGCACGTCGCGGCATCGCCCGCTCGCTTCGTGGGCGGCGCGCCGGCCCGGGACCTGTACGAACGGGCTCGCTATCTCGTGCAGGTGCGCAGCAACGAGGGGCTCGAGAAGGGCATCGCGCTGCTCGCCCGGTCGATCGAGCTCGCGCCCGACTTCGCGCCGGCGCATTCGCAGCTCGGTATCGCGCTCAGCGCGTATTACGGGATCATGGCGCGGCCGACGCTACCGGCGTTCCGCGAGGTCGAGCGGTGCGCCCGCCGCGCGCTCGCGCTCGACCCGCTCGACGGCGAGGCGCGGGCCCTGCTCGCCAACATCGCGTTTCGCGTCGATCGCGACTGGACCCGGGCCGAGCCGTTGTATCTGGAAGCGTTGCGCGTCGCGCCGAATTCGGCGGCCGCCCATCAGCTCTACGCGGCGGCGCTGGTGTTCAACGGACGCTACCTCGAGGCCGTCGAGCATGCGCGAATCGCCTTCGACCTCGATCCGCTCAACGTCACGGTGCGTATCCACCTCGCGGTCGTCACCGCGTACGCGCGCGACTACGCGACCGCGCTCGACGAGTTCCGCGCCATCCTCGACCTCGAGCCCGACCATTTCTATACGCACGTGATGGCCGGCTCGACCTACCTGTGGGCGGGCGACGGCGACGCGGCGAGGCGGCATTTCGATCGCGCGTGCGAGATCGCGCCGGGGCATCCGATCCCGCTTTTCGACCAGGTCTTCCTGCACGGCATGCTGGGTCGCCGGGAGCAGGGCCGGCGACAGCTCGACGCGTTGCTGGTTGGTCTCGAAGGGACGCACTACCAGCGCTACAACCGGGCGATGGCCGAGTCGTTCCTGGGCGACGTGGATGCCCTGTGCGCGGCGTTGCGCGAGGCCGCGGCGGCGCACGAGCTGCTGTTCATCAGCCTGCCGGCCGACCCCAGCTTCGACGCGCATCGCGACGATCCGCGCTTGGTGGCGTTGATGGAGGAGTACGGGCTGCCGCGCCTGCCGCCGTCGCCGTTCGCGAACGGTGGGGGTGAGCGATGGCGACGAGAAGGGGGAGAGGAGCGATGGAAGCATTGGAATGCGGGTGCGCGTCGGATAGGAGCATCGCGAGATGAGCGACGGGAGTAAGCGACGGGAGTAAGCGACGGGAGTAAGCGACGGGACTAAGCGACGGGACTAAGCGACGGGACTAAGCGACGCGACTAAGCGACGCGACTAAGCGACGCAGCATGAAAGACGCAGGACGTGACGCTGGATGAGCGACGCAGGATGAGAGACGTGGAATGAGCGACGCACGCAGGACGACCGCCCCGAACGGCTCGCACGCTCGACGTCCGGCGTTCGAGGTCCCGGTCATCGACATCGGTCGCTTCGCGACGGGCACGGCGGACGAGCGTCGGGCCATCGCTTCGGCCGTGGACCGGGCCGCTCGCGAGATCGGCTTCCTGCAGATCACCGGACACGGCGTGCCCGCGCCCGTGCTCGACGGACTGCAACAGGCGATGGACGCCTTCTTCGCGATGCCGCTCGCCGAAAAGCTGCGCCATCGCCCCGCGTCGACCGCGACCAACCGCGGCTATTCGCCGCCGCTCGCCGAGCGGCTCAGCTACAGCCTCGGCGTGGCGTCCGCGGCGGACCTGTTCGAGGCCTTCAACGTCGGCACGCCGGCGTCGCGCTTCCCGCATCTCGCGCTGGCGAGCGACGCCTATGCGGAGAACCTGTGGCCGAGCGCCGACTTCGAGCGCGGCGTGCAGGCGTGGTTCGACCACGCGGCCGCACTCGCCCGCCGCCTGACGCGCATCTTCGCGCTGGCCTTGGACTTGCCGGAGAACTACTTCGAGCCGTGGGAGGATCACTCGATCGACGTGCTGCGGCTCAACCACTACGCGATGCCGGCGGGGCTCGGTCGCATCGAGCCCGACCAGCTCGGCATGGGCGCCCACACCGACTACGGCATCGTCACCGTGCTGTGGGCCGACCCCGTTCCGGGGCTGCAGGTGCAGGACGACGCGAAGGCGTGGCACGACGTCCTGCCGGCGCCCGGCGCGCTGTTGATCAATCTGGGCGACCTGCTCGCGCGGTGGAGCAACGATCGCTGGCGCTCGACGATGCACCGGGTGCTGCCGCCGATCGACGCCGACGGACGCGTCCAGCAACGCCGGTCGGCGGCGTTCTTCCACGACGGCAATGCGGACGCGGTGGTGGCATGCCTGCCGGGCTGCGCGGGGACCGACGGCGCGCGCCATGCGCCGATCACGATCGGAGAACACATCGCGGCGAAGCTGGCAGGGTCGCGGGGGCTGGTGTTGAACGACGGCGACAGTGCGATGCCGTAGCGATCGCGCGGCGCGGCTCGAAAGAAAAAGCCCTCGAGTGCGGGCTTTCTTGTCTGGCGGAGAGGGTGTCTTGTCAAGACCCGCGCCAGTCGGGCTTCTTCGGGTAGGAGGTGGCGGTGTCCGCCATCGGGCTTCGACGAGCGGCGCCACCATCGGCCGCTGCTCGTCGAGCTGAAGGTGTTCTGGCCAGCGCGGCGGCTCGGCACCCGGTGCGCCAGCGGCTTTTATACATCCGACCGCTTGAGCTTATGCAGCGTGGCGCCGCTCGCGTCCTTCCATTCCAGCCACCCGTTCGCCGTGCGACCGAGAAGCGCGACCGCGGCCATGCTCGGTGAGCCGAATAGATGGTCGCGCGTGAACTCGACCGATTCGCCACGCTGAACGAAGATGCCGGCAGCGAGCAGGCGCTCGCGAAACCGCTCGTCAGCGGTCCCGATGATGGAGTTGACGTTCTTCATGCGGCCCTTCGACCCCTTGAGGACCACGAAGCCTTCGGTCGTGTATTCGCCGATTCCGTCGACGCCAACGGCTTTGCAATAAAGGCGCGTGTGAAGCTCTGTGGATTCGCCAGGGTCGACCTTCCCGACGGCATCGAACACGGGATGTCCGAGTGTCGCGACGAGCGTCTGAACCGTCTCGTGGATGTCCTCGCAGTCTGCTTGTAAGGGGGCGGGGGTGTACGGCTTCGTCCCGACGTTGCCGTTCTCGATCGATACCGGCCGGCTTCGTGCGCGGCTCGGATGCTCCACCACTCCAAGAACAGCGTGTGCGTTTGCGTGAAGTTGTTGGTCAATGAAACGACAACCAACGCCCGAGTCCAGAAATCCTTCGACTTATTATGCTGCGAAAGACGATCCCCCACGCTGCCGGACTGGCCGATATAAATCGCCGTGCCGGTTGCGATCTCGCTGTCGCCGAGCAGTAGGTACAGGCCGACCTGCTGCGCTTCCGGCATTGCTTGGAAGTCCCGAAGCAGCGCCCGGGGAACGTCGATGACACGGACGGTGCTCGTCGTCAGTTCGGCGACGCGCATGCCACGGGGATCACCCTTCGGTAGGAAGATTTGAATCGTACGGGGTCGGGTCATCTATAGACTGCTATTAAATGTTGTCAGCTCGCTGGCGCAGGCCGACCCGGCGGGGGTGGAGTAACTTTGATGCTTGGTCCTCGACCGATCAACGCTTCAATCCGAAGGCGCAGAGCGTTGGTAAATGCTGGCAGGGCGTCCGGGTCCCATCCGATGCAGTTGAATTGGCGTATGTCGAAGTGGACCTTGTGGCGGCGTTTCTCGCGCACGGTTAAGAAGACAGGGATACCTAAGGCAGCGGCAAAGCCGGCCTCGTAATAAACCCCTCCTCTTGTCCCGGTGAGGTCGGCAACCAACAGTCGACTTGTACGAATCCTTGCAACTATCTCATCGTCAACTTTGTTGATGTGTTGAACGCGATCGATTTGTACGGCTTCATAGCCCGCTGCTTCAATTGCCGGGGCAATTGCATTGATGTAAACGACCTCAAGCCGTGGGTTGAACCACATTGCACAAAACGCACTTTTCGACGCGCCTGGGGCTGATACTTTGAGCGAATCAATTAGTTCGTGGCCAGCGGGAGTAATGATACCGCCCGGAATACGGCTGTGCGAATAAGGTGGGTTGGCGTGTTCGAGAAAGCCACCGTCTCGTAAGACCCGCGTGAAGAGGTACCGCACCTCGCTCCACTGCTCGGACCAAGTAATCGCAATGAGAGCGGGAGCGTCGTTCAACGGGAAATCAAACATCTCGCCAGCACCGGGGTGTTGGAAGTAAAGGTGCTGAAGAAGAATTCGCGCGCGCTCGCTGACGGACTTTACCTTGAGCCCTGCGAATCCATCTATTACGTCGACGTCTACGGTTATTCCTTGATTGGCTCTTATGTATGCGCTTGCGAGATAACGAACAAATTTTGGGTTTGACGTAGAGCAGTCGCCGATCGCACTTTGCGTGATCTTGAAGCAATCGCACTTCGCACAGCGAATCTGAAGAAAAGTGGTATCGAGTGCGACTACTTCAGCTGCTGATTGACATATAGGGCAAGTCTGCTTCATGACCGCGATTCCCGATTAATAAGTAGTCACCAAGCACGTTCTTAACCAATAAACTCTTTGTTCCCTATTGTTTATATCGAGTCGCGTGCAGCGCCCGCAACAATTGCGATACGGTTACGTCCAAGTGTTGCCCAGCGCCTTCGCCTGCCGCAGTACCAACTCAACAGCACCTTCCTGCTGGTCCGGTGGGTACTTGTATTTCCGCAAGATGCGCCTGACCATCAACCGCAGCTTCGCCTGCACGCTCTCGCGCGCCGACCAGTCCACGGTCAAATTGGCCCTCAGGTTCTCGGTCAGCTCGTGCGCGATCTTCTTGAGTGTCTGGTCTGTCAGCTCCCGCACGGCGGACTCGTTCTCGACTAGTGCGTCGTAGAACCTGGTCTCGTCTTCTGATAACCCGAGCTGCTCGCCACGGGACGCGGCCTCTCGAAACTTCTTCGCCATCTCGACCAGCTCTTCCATCACCTGAGCCGCCTCTATCGAGCGATTCTGATACCGCTTGACGACGTCGGTCAGCATGTCCGAGAACTTTTTGTTCTGGACGACGTTGCTGGCGAAGCGCGACTTGATCTCGCCTTCGAGCAGCCGTTCGAGCAGCTCGACCGCCAAGTTCTTCTCCGGCAGGTTGCGGACCTCGGCGAGGAACGCGTCGTCCATGATCCCGATGTTCGGCTTGTCCAGGCCCACGGCGGCGAAGATGTCGACGACGTCTTCGGACACCACGGCCTGGCCGATGATCTGGCGGATCGCCAGCTCGCGCTCCTCGTCGGTCCTGCGCTTGGCGCTGATCTCGCGCTTCGTGAGCAGGACCTTCACGCCCTGCATGAAGGCGACTTCCTCGCGGACGGCCTTCGCCTCGTCGAGCGTGCAGCACAACGTGAACGCCTTGCTCATCGCGAGCGCCGTGTCGGCGAACCGCTGCTTGCCGTCCTTGATGCCGAGCACGTAGTTCGCGGCGCCCGCCAGCGTGCGGTGCCCGCCGGTCAGGAAGCCGGTGTAGTCGTAGCCACGTCCGGCCGTGCCCCCGAGCATCCCGCGAAGCGCGTCGAGCTTCTCCATCAAAACGCTGTACGCCTCGCGCATATCGACGGTCGGTCGGCCGCGGCCCTCGCTGGCCGTGTACTCCTTCATCGCGGACTTCAGCTCGTTCGCGATGCCGATGTAGTCGACGACCAGGCCGCCTTCCTTGCCGGCGAACACGCGGTTCACGCGTGCGATCGCCTGCATCAGGTTGTGGCCCTTCATCGGCTTGTCGAGGTAGAGGGTGTGGACGCAGGGCGCGTCGAAGCCGGTCAGCCACATGTCGCGCACGATGACGATCCGCAGCGGGTCCGACGGCTTCTTGAATCGCTTCTCCAGGCTCTTCTTCACGGCACCGCTGTAGATGTGGGGCCGCAGCAGTGCCTTGTCGCTCGCCGACCCCGTCATCACGATCTTGATCGTGCCGAGTGTCGGGTCGGGGTCGTGCCAGTCGGGCCGCAGTGCGAAAATCGCGTCGTAGAGGTGCACGCAGATGTCGCGGCTCATGCCGACGACCATCGCCTTGCCGGGCTGTGCCTTGTCGCGTTCCTCGAAGTGGGCGACGAGGTCGGCCGCCACGCGCGCGATCCGCGGCTCGGCCCCCACCACCCGTTCAAGCGCCGCCCAGCGACTCTTGAGCTTCGCCTGCTGGCTCTCCTCCTCGTCCTCGGCGAGTTCGTCAACCTCGTCGTCGATCGTTGTCAACTCGTCCGCTTTGAGCCCCAACCTGGCCAGTCGTGACTCGTAGTAGATGGCGACGGTGGCGCCGTCCTCCCGCGCCTGCTGCATGTCGTAGACGCTGATGTAATCGCCAAACACCGCTCGCGTGTCGCGGTCCTCGCCAGAGACCGGCGTGCCGGTGAAGGCGACGAACGTCGCGTTCGGCAACGCGTCGCGGAGGTGCTGGGCGTAGCCGACCTGGTAGCGATCCAGGTTCGCCGGACCGACGTCCTCCACCCGGTGCGCGACGGCTTCGCCCGAGCCGGTCGTGAGGTCCGTCTTCCGGGGCTTGAAGGTCTTGAGCTTCGCCTCGAAGCCGTACTGCGTGCGGTGAGCCTCGTCGGCGATGACGACGATGTTCGAGCGATCCGACAGCAGCGGGTACTGATCCTCGTCGGCTCCCGGCATGAACTTCTGGATCGTCGCGAACACGATCCCGCCCGACGGCCGGTTGCCGAGCAGCGTCCGCAACTGCTGGCGCGTCGTCGCCTGCACCGGCTGCTCGCGCAACAGGTCCTGCGCGAGCGAGAACACGCCGAAGAGTTGGCCGTCCAGATCGTTCCGGTCGGTGATGACGACGATCGTCGGATTCTGCAACGCGGGTTCCTGCATCGCCCGCGCCGCGAAGCACGTCATCGTGATGCTCTTGCCGCTTCCCTGCGTGTGCCAGATCACGCCGCCGCGATGGGAGCCGCCGGGTTGCGCGGCGACCGCGACCTGCGCGATCGCGGCCAGCACCGCATGGAACTGGTGATAGCCGGCGATCTTCTTGACCAGCGCGCCGTCGTCCTCGAACAGCACGAACGAGCGGAGGTAGTCGAGCAGGTAGCGGGGCGCCAACAGGCCGCGCACGAGCGTCTCCAACGCGTTGAACTGGCCGAGCGGGTCGAGCGTCGCGCCGTCGATCGTGCGCCACGCCATGTAGCGTTCGGGGTCCGACGACAGGGCGCCGAACAGCGCCTCCGAGCCGTCGGATATCACAACGATCTCGTTGTATTGGAAGACGTCGGGGATCTGGTCGGTGTACGTCTGCACCTGCCGGAATGCCTCCCAGACGTCGGCCTGCTCGTCGGCGGGGTTCTTAAGTTCGACCAGCGCGAGCGGCAGGCCGTTGGCGAACAGCACGATGTCCGGGCGGCGCGTATGACGCGGCCCGGTGATCGAGAACTGGTTGACCGCCAACCACTCGTTGCGCTCGGGATCGGTCCAATCGATTAGCCGGACGAAGTCACCGCGTGTCTCGCCGTCGCGTTGATAGGCGACGGGCACGCCGGTGACCAGCAGGCGATGGAAGTGCCGGTTGGCGGCGAGAAGAACCGGCGTGCGCAGGTCGACGATTTGGCCGATCGCGTCGTTGCGGGCGGCCACGGGAATCGCCGGGTTCAGCGCCGCGACTGCCGATCGCAGCCGGTCGATCAGCAGCACCTGGCGGTAGTCCCGTCGCTCGGGCGTCGTGCCGTCGGGTGCGAGGTCGGGACCGTAGCGATGCTGCCAGCCGACGTCCGCCAGCCAGGCCAGGCATTCCCGTTCGAGTTGGTCTTCGGTCATGGCTTCCGGTCCATGATGCTCAACCGCTCAGAAGGTCGACGTAGGCGCGATAGCTGAACCGACGGTTCTTCTTCTGTCCGGTCAGTTCGGTTACGACGCCGAGTTCTTCCAGTAACTTGACCGCCGCCGTGGCCGTCGGGACGCTCGTGTCGAGCTTCTCGCGGACCTGCTCGATCGTGAAGCGCGGCATCATCGGCAGCGACTCGAACAGGCGCAGGCTTGTCGCGCCGGCTCGCGGCGCCGCGAGCAGACGGCGCCGGTCGCCAGCGATCAACGTGGCGATGGCCACGATGCCGCGCTCCGCCTCGGTGGCCGCCGTTTCGACGCTTTCGAGGAAGAACGCGATCCAGCCCTCCCAGTCGCCTCGCGTGCGAACGGCCGAGAGCCGCCGGTAATACTCGTCCTGGTGCCGCTTCAAGGTGCCGCTCAGATACATCAACGGCTCGGGCAGCAGCTTCCAGTCCTCCATCAGCGCCGCAATCAGCAGCCGGCCGATGCGACCGTTGCCGTCCAGGAACGGATGGATGGTCTCGAACTGCGCGTGGATGAGAGCCACCCGAACCAGTGGCGGCAGCGTCGGCGCCTTGCGATGGACGAAGCGTTCGAGCTCGGCGAGCAGCGTCGGCACGCGGTCAGGCGGCGGCGGCACGAAGACCGCATTACCCGGCCGCGTCCCCCCGCCCCAGTTCTGCGAGCTACGCAGCTCACCGGGCTGCTTGCCCGCTCCGCGCGCACCGTCGAGCAGCAGGCGGTGGGCGTCGCACAACAGGCGCGCGCTGATCGGCAGGCCGCGGGGCTTACGCAGGTTGTCGCGCACCAGCCGGAACGCGCGAAGATAGTTGGTGACCTCCACCACGTCGTCCGTGTTCGCGACTACGACACCGGCTTCCTGATCGAATAGATCGGTCAGCGTCGCCTGTGTCCCTTCAATCTGCGAGGTCAGCAGCGCCTCCCGGCGAATGGCGCCGTAGAGGAGCCAGTCCACCGACGGCACCAGTCCCGAGACGCCCGTCAAACGGGCCAGCGCGAGTTCGGCCGCGCGGTTGCGCGCTACGAACGCCTCGGGAGCGAGGCTCGGCTCGGCCGGCGGCAGGCGACGCGGAACGAATGCCTGGACGGCTTCGCCCAGAGTCGTCGTCGTCGTATAGGCGCCGGTACTGCGCATCGTGGGAAAGCATTCTTTAACAGGTGGCCAGCATGTTAAAGCATTCTTTAATCCGCACAACGGCTTTGAAAGGATGCTTGCCCAGCGTCAGGACTCGGCTTGCGTCGCTTCGGCTTGGTGGAGGCGGAGTTGGCCGGAGGTCAGGCGGGGGAGAAGGGTGTCGCGGAGGGAGGCGAGCGTCCGCGCCTGCAACTCGTTCTCAATTTTTCGATCGAGCAACGATGCAAACAAAGGATCGAGTGCAGCGATCACCGCAGCGGGCGGCACCAGGACCGTGGCTTCGGTCAGGTGCACTCGTTGAATGTGCCCCATCGTCGTCGCTTTGCTCGCCGCGATCTGCCGGAATGTTTCTAAGTGATACAGGGTCCAGAGGTAGTAGAACCACTTCGGGTACTCCTTAGACGTGACCTTGAAGAGGTGCTGATTCAAGGCGCCTACGCCGCCGCACCAGACCTCCACTTCCAGACTGCCCGACCACGAGAAGAGCACGTCACCGTTTTTGACGACATAGTCCGACTTGATGTTCGTCCCGGCCCGGTCGGCGCCGACGGTATCGCCCTTGCGGAGCTGCGCGATCTTAATGACGGGGAGCCACCCGTCGTCGGACGGCGGGAATTTTTGAAGTGCAAGACCGTTGAGGAAGGTCGCGATCTTATCGAGCGCGGCGACCTTCCATCCGGCGGGTATAGAACCAATCGCGGAGTCGTCGAATCCGTCCGGCAGCAGCGCGGCCGTCGCCTCGTCTACGCCCGCCGGCGCGAGTCCCTGCTGCTTCGTGCGAACGGCATCGAAGTCGACGAACCACGACTTGAACAGCGACTGCGCGATGGCTTCGAGGGTGGCGTTGGTTTCGCGCAGGAGCGCGATTCGGTCATCGAGCGATCTGAGGACGGCAACGGCTGTTTCTTGAGCGTGCAGGGGCGGCAAATGGACTACAAAATTGCCTAGTTGTCTCGCATTTGCACCAGGCTGCGCAGACCCGCTCCGAACCGCCGAAACGTGTTCTCGAAATCGGTCCGAACGAAGTTGATAACCAACAAAAAACGGGTTTGCCTGCGCCGCATCAACACGAAAGCGGATCAAGTACGACGCGAAGACGGCCTCGGGCGGTTCGTTCCAGACTTGTGCGTTTTCGCCTGTTGAGTTGCCAGTTCTCGCGATAACGATGTCGCCGAGCGCCAGCCTGTATTTCTGGAACTCCTTCTCGTTGGCCTCGCAAAAAGGCACCTTGAGCCAATCAAACCGTCCACCTTGTATGTCGGTGATTCGCAAAAAGCGCGGCCCGACGCGTTCCGCGCTGGCGCTTGCGGTATATCCGTAGTCGACATTAGTACAAATGTCGGATAACGCCTTGGCGGAGATTGCCGAGCCGTCAATACCCATAGCCTAGACCCCCCAGCTTCTGCCGGATCAGTAGGTCCAATTCAGCGCCTTTGGCCAGCTGCTCACCCAGCTTCTCGGTCAGCGATAACATCTTCGCCGCGAAGACCTCTTCGTCGTCCTGCACGGCCTCCGCGCCCACATACCGCCCGGGTGTCAGCACATGCCCATGCTCTGCAATCTCAACCAGCTTGACAGTCCGGCAGTACCCCGCGATGTCGGCGTAGTCCCCTGAACTTGTATCTTCGCGCCACGCCGCAACGGTGCGTGCGACGCGATCGATCACCGCATCCGTGAACTCGCACTGCACGCGACTGATCATGACAGCCAGCTTGCGCGCGTCGATGAACAGGACCTCGCCCGCCCGGGTCCTCTTACCCTTCGCCAGGAACCACAAGCAAGCCGGAATCTGCGTGTTGAAGAACAACTGCCCCGGCAGCGCGATCATCACCTCGACAACATCGGCCTCGACCATCGCGCGCCGGATCTCGCCTTCGCCGCTCTGGCTCGAACTCATCGACCCGTTGGCCAGCACGATGCCCGCGCGACCCCCCGACTTCAGGTGGTACAGCATGTGTTGCAGCCAGGCGTAGTTGGCATTGCCGGCCGGCGGCGTGCCGTACAGCCAGCGCGGGTCGCCGGTCAGGCTCGCATGCCACCAATCGCTGATGTTGAACGGTGGGTTGGCGAGGATGAAGTCGGCACGCAGGTCGGGAAATTGGTCGCGCACGAAGCTGTCGGCGGGCTCGCGGCCGAGGTTGAAGTCGATGCCGCGGATCGCGAGGTTCATCGCGGCGAGGCGCCAGGTCGTCGGGTTCGCCTCCTGCCCGAAGATCGCGACGTCGCCGATGCGGCCGCCGTGTGCCTCGATAAACTCTTCGCTCTGCACGAACATCCCGCCCGATCCGCAGCAGGGGTCGTAGACCTTGCCGTGATGCGGCGCGAGGACCGCCACGAGGGTCCTGACGATGCTGCGCGGCGTGTAGAACTGACCGCCGCGCTTGCCCTCGGCGCTCGCGAACATGCCGAGGAAGTATTAATACACTTGCCCCAGCACGTCGCGCGCGGTGCCGGGGTCGTCGCCGAAGCCGATCGTCGACACTAGATCGACCAGCTCGCCGAGCTTGCCGTCCGGGAGCTGAGCGCGCGCGAACCGCTTGTCGAGGATGTTCTTCAGCTTCGGGTTCGCGGCCTCGATCTCGGCGAGCGCGTCGTCGATGCGCTTGCCGATGTCCGGCTGCTTCGCGGCCGCGCGCAGCGCCTCCCATCGCGCCGCCTCCGGCACCCAGAAGACGTTGGCCTCGCGGTAATAGTCGCGGTCTTCGAGTTCACTGGCGACCAGCGCCGCATCGGCATTGGACAGGTAGTACTCGTCGTCCGGATCGCCGAAGCGGCGCGTCAGCTCGATCCGCTTACTCTGGAACGCGTCGGAAATGAACTTGAGGAAGATCAGCCCGAGCACGAGGTGCTTGTACTCGGCGGCGTCCATGTTGGCACGCAGCTTGTCGGCGGCGGCCCAGAGACGGGACTTGATAGCGGTGATGTCGGACGGCATGGGCAAGGTCGAGTCTGTGACCATCGCCCATACACAGCCATCCAAAGAAAAAGCCCGCGAGTGCGGGCTTTCTTGTCTGGCGGAGAGGGTGGGATTCGAACCCACGGAACACTTGCGTGTTCGCCTGATTTCGAGTCAGGTACATTCGACCACTCTGCCACCTCTCCGTGTGCCCGGGGGCGTGGTGCGAAGGCGCGATTCTAGCAGAGGGTATAGCGCAAACGTTCAGGGGCCGATGCGACGGGCGCCGGTGAAGCGCCGGGTCCAATAGGCCTGCGTCATGTCGTCGACCCGCACGCTGTTGCCGGCCGACGGCGCGTGGATGAACTGGTTCTGGCCGAGGTAGATGCCGACGTGCGAGAAGGTCTTCCGCAACGTCTTGTAGAACACCAGGTCGCCGGGCCGCAACTCGTCTCGCTCCACGCGGCGGCCCGTGCGGCTGATCTCCTCGGCGCGGCGCGGCAGGTCGAGGCCGAGCGCGCCGCGAAACACGTAGCGCACCAGCCCGCTGCAGTCGAAACCGGTGGCGGGCGTGTTGCCGCCCAGGCGATAGTTGATGCCGATCAGGGCCAGCGCGCCCGACACCAGGTCGCCGGGCTTCGGCGCACCGATCGTGGCGACCGGCGCCGGCAGGTCCTCGTCGCCGTCGTCCTCGTCGAGCGACGCCGAGCCGTCGGGCTTCTTGGCGGCGAACCAGCTGGCGAACAGGCCGCGTGCGGGCGTGGCGGCGGTCGGTTCGCCAGCGGCCTCGATCTCGTGAGCGGCTCCGGTCGCGGCGACCAGCATCAGCGGCAGCGCGAGGAGGGCGGAAGCGAGGGTGACGGGCATCGGCATCGGCGCAATCTAACGATCGATCGAGGAACTGTCAAAGGAATAAGCTTTGCGGCTCTTGCAATGTGAAAATGACCTATGGGCAGGCCGCGCCATCGCAGTTGCCTCGGCGGTCAGGAGCCAGACGTCGGGCGCAGTACCCCGTTGTAAGCTACGCGGCCCTCGGCACCTACCGCGTGCGATCGATCCGCCCGTCACCACGCTTCGTTGTCGGGCGTCGCGGTCCGCGGCCTTCGCAAGTGGCTTCGGCTTCGCCGTCCACGCCGCCAGGCGCCCGTTTTCAGCAGCTTGTCTCCAGCCGCCCGTCTTTACGTTCTCAGCCACCCGTCTTCAGTCGACCCGTCTCCACCCGCCGCGACCCGATGGATCCCTACGACATCCTTCATCGACAGAGCGTCGACGATCCTGAGGCGTTCTGGGGCGCGGAAGCGGCCGGCATCGAATGGCACCGGCCCTTCACCCGCGTGCTCGACGATCGTCGAGCACCGCTGCTGCGCTGGTTCGTCGACGGCACGACCAACGTCTGCCACAACGCGGTCGATCGGCATCTCGCGACACGCGGCGACCAGGCGGCGCTGATCCACGTCTCGACCGAGACCGGCAGCGAACGCGTCTACACCTATCGCGAACTGTTCGACGAGGTCAACCGCGTCGCCGCGATGCTGATCGGCGAAGGCGTCGAGCGCGGCGACCGCGTGCTGATCTACCTGCCGATGGTGCCCGAGGCCGTCTTCGCGATGCTGGCGTGCACCCGCATCGGCGCGATTCATTCGGTGGTGTTCGGCGGCTTCGCGTCGACGAGCCTCGCGTCGCGCATCGACGACGCGCGGCCGAAGCTGGTGCTGTCCGCCGACGCCGGCTCGCGCGCGGGGAAAACCATCGCGTACAAGCCGCTGCTGGACGCGGCCATCGACCTCGCCCGTCACAAGCCGCACCGCGTGGTGCTGCTCGATCGCGGGCTCTGCCCGATGACGCGGGTCGACGGGCGCGACCTCGACTGGGCCACGCTGCGCGCGCGCCATCTCGACGACCGCGTCGACTGCGCCTGGCTCGAGTCGAACGAGCCCTGCTACATCCTCTACACCAGCGGCACCACCGGCACGCCGAAGGGCGTGGTGCGCGACACCGGCGGCCACGCGGTGGCGCTGGTCGCGTCGATCAAGTACATCTTCGATCCGGCCGGGGCCGCGGGTGCCGTCGATCCGGTCTCGGGGCGTCGCACCTTTTTCGCGGCCAGCGACATCGGCTGGGTCGTGGGCCACTGCTACACGGTCTACGCACCGTTGCTCGCCGGCATGGCCACGCTGCTGTACGAGGGCCTGCCGACGCGCGGGATGGACGGCGAGCCCGACGCCGGCATCTGGTGGCGGCTGGTCGCGCGGCATCGCGTCAACGGCATGTTCACCGCGCCCACCGCGATCCGCGTGTTGAAGAAGCAGGACCCGTCCCACCTGACGGCGCACGACCTGTCGTCGCTCGACGCGCTGTTCCTGGCCGGCGAGCCGCTCGACGAGCCCACGGCGCGCTGGATCGCCGACGGCATCGGCAAGCCGATCCTCGACAACTACTGGCAGACCGAGACCGGCTGGCCGATGCTCGCCGTGCAACGCGGCGCCGACGCGTCGATGGCGCCGCGCTTCGGCAGCCCCGGCAAGCCGGTGCTGGGCTATCGGCTGAAGTTGCTCGACGAGTCGACGATGGACGAGGTCGGCGCCGACCGGAAGGGTGTGCTGGTGCTCGAGGGCCCGCTGCCGCCCGGCTGCATGGCCACCGTGTGGGGCGACGACGCGCGGTTCGTCGATACCTACTGGTCGCTGCGCGACGACCGCAGCGTGTACTCGACGTTCGACTGGGGCGTCCGCGACGCCGACGGCTACTACTTCATCCTCGGTCGCACCGACGACGTGATCAACGTCGCGGGCCATCGACTCGGCACGCGCGAGATCGAGGAGAGCATCGCCGCGCACGCCGCCATCGCCGAGACCGCGGTGGTCGGCGTCGCCGACGCGTTGAAGGGGCAGGTCGCGATCGCCTTCGCCGTGCTGCGTGATCCGGCCTCGATGGCGACGCCCGTCGACCGGCTGCGGCTCGAAGGCGAGGTCATGGCCCTCGTCGACCGCAGCCTCGGCGCGCTGGCACGACCCGCGCGCGTCCACGTCGTCGACGCGCTGCCCAAGACGCGTTCGGGCAAGATGCTGCGCCGCGCGTTGCAGGCGGTGTGCGAGGGGCGCGACCCCGGCGACCTGACGACCATCGAGGATCCGTCGACGCTCCGGCAGATCCACGACCTGCTGCATCCGTCGCCGTCGATCGTCGCCTGATCGCTCGTGCGGACCGACGCGTTCGCACTCGCTTCGGACCCACTTCGCACGCGCTTCGTCCGCAACTCCACCCGACCACCCGACCACCCGACCACCCGACCACCCGACCACCCGACCACCCGACCACC
>CAHJXF010000027.1 GCA_903644065.1 Betaproteobacteria bacterium | reverse complement strand
CGACGGCGGGTGGAATGGCGGCCGGCGGTGCACCGTCGTCGCTGCCGCAGCCGGCGAGCGCCGCGAGCGCGAGACCGGGGATCAACGTCGCCTGCAGCCGGCCGACGCGCGGACGGCACCCACGATTCCAGATCGTCTTCATTTCCGTCTCCTCTGTTGTTGTGGGTTCAGTCTGCAGAGGGTGCGGAGGCCGCGTCAAGTGATTGCGGAAGCGCTCCCTGGGGGCATCGAAGTCGAAGACGAAGACGCGGATGACGCCCGGGAGCCCATCGCGGCCGGCGAAGCGTTCGCCACGCCGTTGTGGATGATCCGGCTCGAAGGAGACGACGCATCACAGCGCCTGCAATCATGCAAAGCGTCGCGAGCCTCCTTCGTCGATCCTGGCGCCATGAGCAGTCGATCGGGCGGTCCGCTCTCGCGACCCGCATGTCCTTTTCACTCGCCGCGCTTTTTTCCGGGTGACTGTCCACGAAACGTCGACTTCGACCTCGGTGCGTCGTGCGATCCAGTGCCGCGATCGATGCGCATACGGACACCGCTGGTACTCTTCGCGCAACATCGGGAAGTCGACGTTCCCGCGTTGCCTTGCGCGCGTCTGGCCGCGCACGGCTCGATCCGTCGCAGCCGGGCAGCCCATGGATTCCCTCGAGCCGTCGAAGCCGATCCGCCACGCCGCGGTCGAGGCGATCCGGGGCCTTCTCGTCGTTCTCGTGTCGATCGCAGCGCCGTTCCGCGCGTCGCGTCGGGTCCTGACGCCTCGCCCACGCTCCGTCCGACGTGATGGCCGACAGGCACCCGGCGCTCGATCGCCGGCTGACGGCCGCGCCGGAGCACGAACCTCAACTGCACGAGCGACCCTGCTCGAAGGTCGGGTGATCGCCCGCCATTCGGGCGATCGTGGGACCGGTCAGCGCTCGAGCTCGCCAGCGGTCACCGCCCGTTGAACCTCTTCCATCGCTTCTTCGAGCGGGTTGCGGACAAGTTCTGGGTGCTGCCGGGCTTGATCACCGCGACCGGCATCGTCGCGGCCGAATTGCTGGTCGAGCTCGACCGTAGCGGTCGATTGCCACGCGGCTGGATCGAGAACGCGTGGGTCTACAGCGGCGGCGCGACGGGCGCACGAACGTTGCTCGGCGCCGTCGCGTCGTCCACCATCGGCGTCGCCGGCACCGTCTTCTCGATCACGATCGCGGCCCTGTCGCTGGCGGCAGGACAGATGGGACCGCGGTTGCTGCGAAATTTCACGCACGACCGCGGCAACCAGGTCACGCTCGGCGTCTTCCTCGGCACCTTCAGCTATGCGTTGATGGTACTGCGCAGCGTGCGGACCGCGGCCGAAGGCGAGTTCATTCCGCACCTGTCGCTGTCGGTCGGCATCCTGCTCGCCTTCCTCAGCGTCGCCACGCTGGTGTACTTCGTCGGCCACATGGCCGGACGGATCAACGTCGACACCGTGATCGAGCTCGTCAGCAGGGACGTCCACGCCGCGATCGATCGCATCGCGCTCGACGAAGCCCCGCCGCCGCTGCCGGCGGATCGGCATTGGGCCGCCGGCCGGTTGATCGCCGACGAACGACGCGGCTATCTTCAGGCGATCGATCATGAGCGGCTGCTCGCGTGGGCCGTGGAGCGGGCAACATCGATCCGGCTCTTCGTGCGTCCCGGCGACTACGTCTTTCCCGGAACGAGCTTCGCGGTGGTCATGCCGCCGTGCGACGGCATCGAGGATGCGATCGTCCGCCATACCTCGCTGGGACCGGCTCGCGTCAGCGCGGCCGATCTCGAGTTCCCGGTCCGACAACTCGTGGAAGTGGCGGTCCGGGCACTGTCGCCCGGCATCAACGATCCGCACACCGCGATGAGCGCGCTCGAGCGTCTCGGCGCAGCGCTTTGCGACCTCGCGTGGAAGCACCTGCCGAGCGGGGTGCTCCGCGGCGACGCGGGCCGCTTGCTCGTGGTGCCGGCGGTGGATTACGACGGCTTGTGCGATGCGATGTTCCACATGATCCGGCAGAACGCCGCCGGGTCGGCCGCGGTCTCGATGCGGATGCTCGAAGTCATGACGGCGGTCGCGGATCGAGAACGCGATCCTAAGCGGCTGGCCGCCCTGGGCCGCCACGCCGATCTCGTGCTCGCCGATGCCGCGCGGGTCATCGAGACCCACGCGGATCTCGACGACGTCAGGAAGCGCCATGAGGCATTCAACGACATGCGGCTATCCGGACCGGCATCGCGCCTCGCCGGCTCTCGGCTGTCTTCGTCGTCGTGGTGCCGATGATCAGCGAGCCGGGTCGCCACCTGATCGGCTTGCTGCTGCAGAAGACGGATCACGCGTCGACGCAGACCCGCTTCCGGATGCGTCGACCGGCACCCGGCATCCGCGGCGACCTGCGACATCGTGGGCTCTCCGCCCATCCGCATCGTGGCCGAAGAGGTCGTGAGGAAGCGCTCGCGTGCCGCCTCTCTTTCGAAAGGACCGAACCATGCACAAGCAATTGATCGCGCTTTCGCTCTTGTGGGCGACCCAGGTGTTCGCGCAGGACGCGGTCGAGCGCAGCGACGCCGCCAACGCGCGCTGCGAGGCGGCACGCGAACAGCGGCTCGCGCCGATCCGTGCGCAGAAGATCGCGGAGTGCAAGCGCCGTGCGCAGCAGCCCACCGCGGGATGCGAGACGTACTACGGCACCTACGGGAACAATTCGAACCATGCGAACGGTTCGGTCGTGCGGGGCCGGTTCTACGACCTGCCCGCCTGCGTCGCGGCACGGCGCACCGGCAACGAACTGCTGCAGAAGCAGGACTTCTAGGCGCCGCTCGGGCATCCCGGTCACGAAGACGCATCGGTGTCGACTGGAACATGGGGCGCAGGCGTTGCGACCCTTCATCGACGGCCTCCCGCTGCCATGCAGCCCGCTCCCATCTGCATCTGCATCGCCTTGTAGCACGCGATGGTGCTTTGCGGCGTGACGTGCTGGTCGCTCAAGCCATGCCAAAGCAGCGCTTGCCGCCATGACTTCGAAATGGCGTCAGGTCCGGATCGGTCGCCGCCCAGCAATGCGACGTCTCGACGTCACGCTGGAAGTAGGGGACCGTGAAGTTGAGGTCGGTGATCCGATAGTTGGGCAGCGCCTTGTTGTAGGAGGCCAGGTAGCGCAGGAAGGGCAATGCGAAGTTGAGGCTGCCCGACGGCCCCGCTGCGGCCGTCGGTACGAACAACGTCCAGTCGAGCTCGGAGCCCCACTGATGGGCGATGGTCTGCTCGAGGTGTCGGCCCCAGGCGTCGGTCGGTCGGCAAAGCGAGGATAGCGCGATGACGACCCCACGCCAGCGCCCACCGAAGTCGGCCAGCGCGTTCCTCCTTACCTAACGCAGTGAAAGCACCAGCACGCCGATGCCGACGAGCGCGATGCCCGTCCATTCCTGCGGCGACGGCCGCTTACCGAGAAACACGAAGGCGAATACCACGACGAGCAGCAGGCTCAGCTTGTCGACCGGTGCCACCTGCGAAGCCTTGCCTATCTTGAGTGCACGGAAGTAGCAGGCCCAGGCGGCGCCGGTCGCGAGGCCGGAGAGAATGAGAAAGAGCCAGGTCCTGCCCGACAGCGCCAGTGGGTTGGACCATTTGCCAGTCGCCACGACGAAGAGAGACAGCACGACGAAGATGACGACTGTGCGTATCAGCGTGGCGAGATCGGAGTCGACGCCGGCCAAGCCGATCTTCGCGAAGATGGCGGTCAACGCCGCGAAGGCGGCCGACAGCAACGCCCAGACGATCCAACTCGACGTCGTGTTCATGTTTCGATCAGACGATCAACTGTCCACAGGTGAAACGAAAGCCGCGACCCGGCGATGGAGAATGTGCAACTCGATGGTCTCCATGCGATCCGCGCCGCCCCAGGCCATGCCGCCCGGTTGACCGGCACACGGACGAACGGATCGGAGACGCGAACTTGATCGTCCGATGGATGCCGGGACCGCTGTCCTCGACCGTGAGACCACGATCGACGTTCGACGTTCGAGGAAGGCGTCGACCGCGCTGCCAGTCGGAGAGTGGCGAACCGCATCGTCGATGGCGTTGCGGACCAGCGCATAGGTATCCGGTAGGGTGCCGTCGACGGGCACAGCTCGAGCACCTAGCAACCGAAGTCGATTCGCCTGTCCATTGCCAAACGGAGCACGGCTTCGATCGTCGTCCGCACGACGCCATCGAATGCGATCGGCTGCGAGCATGGTGTGTGAGCGACCGGACATTCGCGAGGGCAGCTGGTCGAGCAACCGGGCCATCCGCCCGGACCACGCTGAGTCGACCAGCAGGCGCTTGACGGCTTGCACGAACGGTCGCAGTTCGCGGTAATACCAAGAGCGGAATTGCTGATTCGAATTTGCTCGTGTCGTGCGACCGCGTCGGACGCTGCAGCCGAGCTGCATCGGCTTTTTCAACATCCCGACAGAGGCGCACTGGTGTCGGAAAACCTTACGGTGTCCCGACGCCTGTGCTGCCTCGGCAATGCAACTTGTTAAAAGCAAAAAAAATAATATTCCGGCTCGACTTATGCATGTATGTATACAAACACCATGGACGTGCATACGAAAACCTGGAGACGACGATGACGATGAAAAGTGGACGAGACCTGTTCTTCCGATTGGCCGGCGCCCTCGCCCTCGCTGCAAGTGCAGCTTCGCCGACGGTCGCTGCGCCAACTTACAGCTATCAGCAGACCATCACGATCCCCGGCGGTCCTTTCAGTGGATACGATTTGTCGATCTTCGACGCGTCGACCCACCTCTACTATCTGACCGATCGATCGAACAACGGTGTCGACGTCTTCTCGGCCGTCACGAACGCCTTCGTCGAGCGCATCGGCGCCGGTCTGTTCGCAGGTGCGCAAGGCGGCAACAACGACATTGCCGGTCCGAACGGGATCACCATTGCCGACACGGCGACCGGAAAGATCCTCATCGCCGGCAACGGTCCGAGCAACCTGCTGACCTTCACGCTCACCAGTGGCGGTTTGAACGTCGTGGGTAGTCCGAGGACGACTTCGACCGCCGTGTCAGGCACGCCGGTTCCGCAGAACCGCGTCGACGGCGTTGCCTATGCGCCGACGACCAACAAGATCCTGGCGGCCAACAACGCGTCTGACCCGGGGTTCATCACGCTGATCGACAATGCGACCGGTGCAGTCACGCGATCCATCCTGCTGAACGGAACGGGCGGCTATCCGGACGTGGGCGGTAACGGGGTCGAAGCCACCATCTTCAACACGTCACGCGGCACGTTTTTCGTGGCCGTCCCGTCCCTGAACGCACCGGGGACCGGGGCGGGCGGGGCCATCGAACTCGACGCGGCAACCGGCAATGTGCTTCACGTCTACGATTTCAACGCCATGGGATTGGCTGGCGTCTGCAGCCCGACCGGCTTGGTGCAGGGTGCGGGCGCCTCGATGTTCATCGCCTGCAGCGATCCGGCAGCCGGGCACAGCGTCGTTCTCGATCCCACCGGTGCTGGCAGCCTGACCATCGTCGACGGAATAAGCGGCGGTGACCAGACGGCTTACAACCCCACAACCAACACCTACTTCGAAGCGGCACGCTTCCAAGACGGCGGTCCCGTGCTCGGCATCATCGACGCGGCAACGTTCGCGTTACAGACCTTGAGCATCGGAGCGAACGATCATTCGGTCGCCGTCGATCCGCTAAGCGGCGAGGTTTTCGTGGCCACTGCGGCAACCACCGCTTTCGCCAACTGTTCGAATGGCTGTATCGGCGTCTTCGCGCCGCGCCAAGTGCCGGAGCCGGAAACCTGCTGGCTGATTGCAATCGCTTTGGCGGGTTATGGGCTGCGCAGCGTCGGCAAGGGCAGACGATCGGCGTGACAGCCGTAACGACGTTCTCTTGCGTAGCCAGACGATCGTGCTTCGATCGCCTGGCTGTCGACGATCCTGGATGGGCGTCATGAGGTAATACCTCGTAACCGAGACGAATAGCTTGGAGCGCGACACCGTCGCGGCCTGATGGCGCGAAGGCCGGTCGTGCCGGATAGGCAACGTCTAACGACTCCATGGCGCCTGTCGTCCGGGAGCGGGGCGATACCGTTGCCCATCGCGGCCGCGTCGGTCGCCATCGAAATCTCGAAGACCTTCGACGCGTGTAACGAGCCCCGATCCTCCGGGACGCGACGCATGAGGCTGCTCCAAACGGGATCACCGACCGTGTGGCAACTGCGCTCTATCGACACGATCTCGACACAGTCACTGGGCGTTGGCGCCGACAGGCGTGTGAGCTGGAACGAGTTTCTGGTGGGAAGAGGACACCCGAACACCCAAGGCAACCCACTGATATCGAACGAGTTATGCATTATCAGACGTACGCTTACCCTCAACCTTACCCTCTTGCATAAGTTGCCTAATCGTCAACGTACGTTAGCTTTTGCCGGGCAGCTTCTTCGACAGGATCTTGGAGATATCGAAGTAAATCCTCGAGAATAATAACTTCGAAGCGAAGTTCGTTACTCCCCTCGGCGTATGCCTGGTGTGTGCTTCCGTAGTTCACACGTGCGCTACCCTCGTCTCCCACTAGCAAAGAATTAAGAAAGAAGCGCCCTTTGTAGTCGCCAGATGCTTTCCAGCAGACAACTAGATTCACGTGCTGCGAGAACTTAACATCGCTTTCGATATCGGCTACAAGCGAGTCAAAATCGAACTTATATTCAAGGACACGTGGCTCGCTTGAAAACGGGAATGACAACTCGCCACTTACGCCAAGTGCATTATTGGCGCGATCGAATCGAAAGCCGTCTACCTGCGGATAGTCGAGTACATACAGCGAGTCATACGTCTCATGCTGTGACGTGGCAAATATGCCGTACCCTCTTAGACGCCCCATTCCCAGTAATTCATGAAAGAGCGCCACCACGTCTTGTTCTTGTTGCGGTTTCGCCAACAGAGAAAGCGCGTTGGAATTATAAGAATAACTGAGCTGATTTAAGTCGCGATATTCCTCTTGTTTCTTGCGCCACTCGTGAAGTTGCTTGCTGGGTGGCATCGCGACGGTGCCCGTATCCGGACGAAGATGCTGTAAATTCCTTTTAAAGATCGTGACGCAGCGAATCGCCAGTAGATCCGCGAGAGCCTTCAGTTCAGGCTGGAATACCTTGCGCCCCATGTCGGGATCGCCATCCGTAAAATGGACGATAACATGGGCATTCGCCTGATAGTCAATTGTGCTGGTAAGTGGAATTACTGCTAAGTCCCCTTGGCCAGATCTTGAGAAGACATTCGAGCGAACTATCGGTACATTAGGTTTACTGCTTGCATCTGGAAATAAAGTCTCGGACGGAAACTCGCCGTCCGACTCCCAGATTCCGGGCCTGACCAGGGTTCTCTCGATCCACTGCTTTCGTTGTATGAGGAAGCGCCGGTAAGACGTCTCGAAACCGGCTCTGACTGGATGGCTCTCGACTTGCAGAAATTGGTCTCCTGAACGTGTATTTATCTGCTTCCAGGAAGCTTTCCCGGTCTGGGTCAAATGGATCGTGGTGGCCGTCCCATCGAGTCCACGGACCGTCGCCGCGCTCAAGTGATCATGGTTAACCTGCAAAAGGATCGTCAAAGGCCCGTTGTACGTGCCCGCCTCCCTCGTCAGGTCGGTCGACACCAGAAACGTTGAAGCAGGCGCGCCATGCACGAGCGTAGGGTCCATCCGTGCCAACGGAACTTCCAGATCGAAGCGATCGAGCAAACGACCATCGCAGTCGAAGAGCTGTAGCGCAGCCGGCGTTTCGTCACGTGCAACCCCGCTTCCCCAAGCCTGATCGACGATTTCAGGCGTCAGGCGCGGATCGAGGGCGAGGTGTAGACGTTGGCAGCCGACCTCAACGTCGGTTGCCGACAGCGCGACAGGGCTGATACACAGCAGTCCCAGCAGGATCCAGAGTCTCATGGCAATCGCATGACTTCGACGCCTTCAATCAAGCCCTCGTTGGCCTCGACCCCTTTCATCAGCGCGTCGATCTGCGACTTCACATCCTTGTCAAGAGCAACTCCGGCTCCATTCAATTTATCAAGATAAGCCGCCGTGTCATTCTCAGTTGGCGGAGTCAACTTGTTGATCGCGTCTTCCACCTTCATGTCACCGTAGCGCGACAAATAAAGAGCGCGTTGCGCGGTGCGCCCCTCCTCAAGGGTGGCAAAAACAGCGAATGTTCCTACCGCACCGGAAACGCTGCCGACCTTCGTTGAAGCTGTCCGCAGATTGCCTGGGTTGTTCGCCCGCCAAGCAAGAGACCCGCCCACTTTGACGCGGTCGGCGTATGCGATAAACCGTCGCCATTGGGACGGCACCTTCGCGCCGGCTACGTTGACTGCAGTGACGGTCGCTTCCGACAACGGTCCGCCAGCCACGATGCTGCCAGTCACGGGAACAACCGTCGCAGCTCGATCAGCTACGCCGAGCGGACCTGGGCGGTGCCAATGGTCGAGGTGCGGATGCAATCCGATCGGGGCGGCGCTCTTGAATCCTCCCGCTCCTGAATCAAAGGCGGGTGCCCTGGGATCGAGATCGTTCGCATTCGGCATGTGATGACTCATTCAAAAGTAGGTTGCAGCCGCCCAGCGCTTTGAGCGACGCGTTTTTACGATTCGACCGGCCCATCAATGTTGAGTCGCAGAGTGCGAATGTGACACCTGACGCACCGATGGAGCAAGATAATCGCAATGCCTAGACCGTCTCATTTGTCCGGCCGCGTCACGTCGTCTTGCCCCAATGTCCCTTCCCGCTGCCAAACCGCAGCTTGTCGACGTCGATGCGGTCGACCACCGGAAGCAGGCCCGACGGGGCGAAGGGGTGCGGTCGATCGCGAAGCAGCTGGGCTGCTCGCGCAACACGGCTCGGCGGTATCTGCGCGAGGCCGGCGCGAAGTGCTATGGGCCTCGTGAGCCGCGAGCGTGCAAGCTCGACGGCTACCAGAGCTACGTGAGCGAACGGATCGAGCAGGCCCGGCCGCGTTGGATTCCAGCGACGGTGCTCTTACGCGAGATCCGGGAGCGCGGCTATAAAGGCGGCATCAGTCAGCTGAAGGCGTGGCTGGCCCCGTTCAAGCGGGTCGAACCGGAACCGGTGGTGCGCTTCGAGACGGAGCCCGACGTGCAGATGCAGGCCGACTTCACGCACGTCCGTCGTGGCCGCGATCCGCTGATCGCGCTGGTCGCGGCGATGGGCTACAGCCGCGCAACGTTCGTGAAGTTCACGACCGACGAAACGACGACAACGCTGTGCGCCGGTCTGCGCGAGGCGTTCGACTATTTCGGCGGCGTGCCCGAGCACGTCCTGTTCGACCGGCTATGTCGTGTTCACGTCGCACTGGAACTGGATCGTGTTGACGGCCTTCATCGTCAAGAGCGGCAATCGCGGCCGACAGGACGTCATCCACAAGAGCGTGCTGCGCGTGCTCGGCGCCGCGGCCGGCATTGTCGTGGCGACAGCTTTGGCTGGCCGCGTCGCACCGAGCGGGCCCTGGGCTGCGGCGCTTGTTCTCTCTAGCGTGTTCCTGGGAATCTGCTGCGTCCCGCAGGTTACGGCTGGTGGGCTTTGTTCGTGACGCTGGCGCTCGCGCTGCTGCAGACCCTTCAGCCCGCGGCGTCGCCGCCATTGCTGTGGCAACGCCTGCTCGAGATCCTGATCGGCGCAGCCATCGGGCTGGCCGCTGCGTGGTTCGTCTTGCCGATCCGCTCGACCGACGTGCTGCGGCGGCGCATCGCCGACGCGCTGGCCGCCATGTCGGAGGCGTTGGATCCGCAGGCGGCCGAGCGGCGCCCGGATCGCATCGTCGCCGCGATCCGGCGCGTCAAGCAGCTGCGCCCGTCGTTCCACGCGCGGCAGCGCGTGCTGCGGCGATGGCAGCCGCTGCAGCCCCTTGATTGGATCGATGCGCTGTCTGCTTGCGAGTCACCGGTCGTTGCGCTGGTGGAGCAGGGCCAAACGCCAGGGATCGTGCGCACGGCCGTCGGGGCGGGCGCGCAAAGCGATGCCTAGACTAGCACAGATCGTGCCGGCGCTGTCCGGCGTGCTACAGGAGCTCGACGCGGCGCAGACGCCGCGCTCAGCACCGCCCGTGGGCGACTCCTGAGGTCGCGGGCGCTTGGCTGTTTTCGACGCGAGAAGGCCCTAGCGCCCTTGGCTCCATGCAGCGAACGTCTGGTCTCGGGACGTGAAGTCGAGCTCTCGCATTTCCGCAACGGAGCGGATGGCGGCGGCGGTCCCGGTTAGCTCCCGGCCAGAACCGGCCCTCGGCGAACGACCGCTTCGGGCACAGTCCGCCTAGTCAGCTCTCAAGCTGCTCCTTGTCCGGTGAACTTTTGCACAGGAACCCTGGCGGCGCACTATCTGCGCTCGACCATGGTCGCTCGTAACCCGCAGGTGGCCGACGACCGGTCGCGCCCCAGCTGGCGATCGCCGACCACGAAAGCGCTCACGGCCGAGGCACGGCGTCGGCTGTAATCCTTCACCGTCTCTCGCCACCAATCGGGACGGCGTGTTCGCGACAACCGGTTCGACACCTCAATGCGGGAGGCGGAAGTTGGTAAGCCCAGAGGAAATCTTTCATGCGGCGGTCCTCGATCGAGGCGGGCGGTTTAACCGCGAGCAAAGCGGCGATGACGCCATCGCCAGGGGGTTCACATCACTTGAAGCCGATGCGCAGGAGCTAATTGACAGCGCGCGCCACTTGAATCCGAACCTGCCACCGATCCACTTCGACTTCGTCTACACAGGTGTGATTAACGCGCTCGCGTTCGAACGTCAGCGCCGTCTTTTCATCGGTCTCACCACAGGTGCATTTGCAGCGCTCCGCATCATCTTCTCGCGGATGCTTGCCGACAGTCGCGTGATGACTCAGCGCGGCAACAGCAGTTTGGAAGAAGAACTTGAGCCGCTTGCAGCGTTCTCTACCAATGCCCAGATGATGCACGAGGCTGGCGTTCAATTGATGCGCCCGAAGTGCGAGATCCGCGCGGCGTTTGCGGATTGGCTTACAGGCCAGGCGATGATGTTTCTGATCGGACACGAGATCGCGCACCTCCTTCACGGGCATATTGGCTATCTCACGTCGTTGAACTCCTCGTCTATTCATTCGGAACTAGATGCCGTGCGCGGTGAAGCCGGGAACGTCGAACTGCAGGCACTGGAAATGGACGCGGATCAGCGGTCCTTCATCTCGCGTTTGGGGAGCGCATCGCTGACGCTTGACCTTCCTAATGCGCGACTTCCCTGGTTCCCGAACGGCATCGACCTCGCCGGCATGGTGTTTGATGTGAGCTTTGCGATCCACTCGATGTTCCGGATGTTCGGAGACCAGGCGATCGCGGGATTCGATTTGGGAATGCGCACTCATCCTCCCTTCGCGTTGAGGCGCGCCGCCTTGATCATCACAGGCGCCATGGGGTCTGACGGATACGGGCCGGAAAATCTAAAGCGAGTCCCGCGCCCGACCTATCGCGACTCCGCAATTGCAGCAGAGCACGCCCACTCCATCTACACAGGTATGCCGCCTTCGTTCGGCGGAATGAACGAAGCGTTCAGTATCTACGGACGCGAGCATCTAAAGAAGATCGCTGATCTTTGGTCGACCGGCTCATTAAAGGACCGCGTCGCGTCTTTCCGTTTCGACTGACATTTATTTGTTGGGTTTAGCCTGACCTACCTTCACCGATGAGTTTCAGTGGAACTCTCTATCGTACTGCCCTTTGGGCCAGATCGAGGTCTGCTTCGGGTCGAAAGCAGCCTCTTTAAGAACGTCTGTTAACGCCCTTGCCACCGGCATCTCTTCCCAGATTGTCGTGTAGCGAGGCGTTCGCCGCTCAGCCTTCATCGACCACGGTTTCGCCGCCGGCGACAGGCTGGCCGTTGCGAGCTGCAGCGTTCCCCTGCCGTACCGCTCGTTGACACGATCCATCGCCAACATCAATTTCGTTCGATCGCGCGACGGCGCGTGTTCCATCTCAACGCCGTCGGGGAATAGATCCAGCTCGCCCTGGCGGATGGTGTCCGGCTGCAGCTCGACGAGCATGACGCCGGACTTCGCGTAGCGAAACCCGTCCCTGTAGATCGTTCGGAGTCCTAGGAGGGCCGCGCTGGCCAGCAGCCGGGTGTCGGCCGTGGGCCTCACGAGCGGGACCGTTGTGCTCGCGCTGTATTGCTTGTCTTCCTTCCGGTGCGGGCTCGTGTGCACGAAGACGTGGACGGCACCGGCGAGGCTCTGATCGTTCCTCGCCTTCTCTGCCACCCTCGTCGCCTGCGCGCTGACCGCCTCGACCAGATCCTCGAGCGTGTAGACCGCGTGTCCGAACGAGCGCGAGCTCATGATTTGCAGCCGCGGCGCCGACACGTCCTCAAGGTCGAGCGTGCGAACGCCGTGCAGCTCGCGGATGGTCCGCTCGAGGACGACCGAGTGCTGGCGGCGAAGGGTCCAATGTCGACGGTCAACAGGTCGGCGATCGTGTTGATGCCGCCGGCCATGAGCTTCTCGCTGATGCGCGGGCCGATTCCCTAGACCTCGTCGATCGCCGTCGTCGCGAAGACCGCCTGACGCTCCGCCAGCGAGATCGCGCCGAAGCTGAAGACCTGTGCGTAGGCGGCCGGGTAGCTGCCTGGCTTCCGCTCGGCAGACTTTGCAATGTGATTGGCCAGCTTCGCGAGCGTCTTGGTCGCACCAAAGCCCGCGCACGTCGGGATGCCGGTGTGCCGCAGCACCTTCGCACGCAGTGCGCGTCCAATCGCCACAAGGTCGCCCTGGACGCCGTCGAAGTCGAGGAACGACTCGTCAATCGAGTAGATCTCCTGACGCGGCGCGTATTCGGCCGCGATGGTCATCATCCGATTGCTCATGTCGCCGTATAGCGCGTAGTTTGACGACAGGCCGACCAGGCCGGCCGTGCGCTCGAGGTCGCGGCACTGGAACCAGGGTTGACCCATCTGCACGCCCAGGGCCTTGGCTTCGTTGCTGCGCGATACGGCGCAGCCGTCGTTGTTGCTGAGCACGATGACCGGAACACCGACGAGGGCCGGGCGAAACATCCTCTCGCAGCTCACGTAGAAGTTGTTGCCGTCGACCAATCCGTACATGGACGACGACCACGGCGCCATCGTCAGCTCACGAACGACTTGATGACCTTGGTGACGACTCCCCAGAGCTCCATGGTCTGCCCGTCGTTGGGCACGAAGTCCGGATAGGTCGGGTTGGCCGCCTGCAGCTTGAGGACGGTGCCGCGGCGATATAGCCGCTTGCACGTGAAGTCGCGATCGACCACCGCGATGATGATCGACCCGTGCCGCGGCCGCAGCGCCCGATCGACCAGCACGACATCGCCGTCGTCGATGCCGGCGTCGCGCATGGACGAGCCCGCGATCCGCATCAAGAACGTCGCCAGGGGGTTCTTGATCAGCGCCGCGTTGAGATCGGTCGCCTTGGTCGCGTAGTCGTCCGCTGGCGACGGAAAGCCCGCCGCGACGGTCGTGTAGGTGAGGAACACGATCGCTGGGATCGAGGCGTCGACTGGGACCGGAAAGAAAACGGGAAGCATCCCCCAAGTCTAGTGAACGAATGTTCACTGATCAACTCAGAAACGCTTTTGCCGACTAAATCTCGACAGCGATGCGCGAGAGTTGGCAGAGCTTCAGCTAGTTCGCGACCGCTTCATTCAAATGCGTCGCGCCAAAAACGAAAGGCTCGCATCTCTGCGAGCCCTTCCCTACTTCCAAGTCTTCTACGCCAACACAATCTCAACATACTCACGGCGCATTCCCGAACAATCCCGCGCAATACCGTACAATGCGCCGGCGCCCTCAAGTTGTTGTTTTACCGCAGGATTTCTGGTGGAGAAGAGGAGGATCGAACTCCCGACCTTCGCATTGCGAACGCGACGCTCTCCCAGCTGAGCTACTTCCCCGAACGCGCGATTGTAGCCGCGTCGACGCGACCGTCAAGCGACGATCGCCGTGATCGCCCGATCGACCTTCGCGAGCGACCGGCTTGCCACGCGGCGCCCGGCCCGCTACCGTCGACGCCCTGCTCCGAGGTCCGCATGCTCGCTCCCCCGCCGTCCTACGCGCCCACCTTCTGCAACGAGCAGTACAACAACGGCTTGCGGGTGGCGAACGTCGGCGCCATCCTGTCGGCATGGCAGGCGCGCGCGGCCGATGCACGTGCGACGCTGCGCTGCCGGCCGGACATCGCCTACGGCACCGCGGCCAGCGAGACCTTCGACCTGTTCGAGCCCGATCGCGCGTCGAGCCCCGCGCCGTTGCTCGTCTTCATTCACGGCGGCTACTGGCGCTCGCTGTCGAAAGCCGACTTTTCGTGGATCGCACCGGCCTACGTCGCGCGCGGCATCAAGGTGGCCGTCGTCGACTACGGCCTGTGTCCGTCGGTGCCGCTCGAGACCATCGTGCGGCAGAACCTCGCCGCCATCGCGCACCTGTGGCTCGAGGCGCCCCGCCTCGGCGTCGCGCGCGACGCGATCGTGGTCTCGGGTCACTCGGCCGGCGGGCACCTCACCGCGATGATGCTGGCTGCGCAGTGGCCGCGCGCCGACGCGCGCCTGCCGGTCGACCCGCTGCGCGGCGGAGTGGCGGTCAGCGGCCTCTACGACCTCGAGCCGATCCGTCATGCGCCCTATCTCAACGCGGACCTGCAGCTCACGCTCGACCGCGTCGCGCCGCTGTCGCCGCTCTACATGCGACCGGCGAGCCGTGCGGCGTTGATCACGGCCGTGGGCGGTGACGAGTCGGACGAGTTCCGGCGGCACAACGCCGAGATCGGCAGCGCCTGGTCGGACGTGCTGCGCGAGGACGTGGCATTGCCGGGCGAGAACCACTTCACGGCCTGCGAACGATTCGCGGCTCCGGGCCATCGCCTCTTCGAAGCGACGGCCGAACTGTGCCTGGACGCACGCTGAAGGTCGTCCACCCGGTGCGCTCGCCGACGCGCTATTCGGACAGGAACGTGAAGCGGTTGCCGACGATCTTGCCCATCACGCGGGCCCGCTGGTCGAAGCCCTGGTGATCGGTGGCGCTCAGGTTCAACACGCCCTGCGGCACCGTGAGGTTCCTGGTGCTCTCGATGGCGTCGCGAAGCGCCTTGCGAAATTCCGGCGTGCCCGGCTGCGCCACCTTCAGCGCCTTCGGCAGCGCATCGGCCAGCACCAGCCACGCGCCCCACGCGTCGCAGGCGAACTGCGTGGCCGAATCGGGGCCGTACACCGCCTCATAGCGCTTGACGAAGTCGACCGCGACCTTCTTGGACGCGACGTCGCCGGGCAACTGCAGGGCCACCACGCCCGGCCCGGTCGGGAAGATCGTGCCCTCGACGTCCTTGCCGCCGACCTTCAGAAACTCGGGCGTCGCGATGCCGTGGGTCTGGTAGATCTGGCCCTTGTAGGCCCGCTGCACCAGCGCCAGCTGCGGCGTGACCGACGGCGTGCCCGCGCCGGCGATCAGGATCGCGTCCGGGTTGGCGGCCATCAGCTTCAGCACCTGCCCGGTCACCGACGTATCGGTGCGGTTATATCGCTCGACGTCGACCAGCTGGATGCCGCGCAGGTCGAGCAGCCGGTTGAGCTCGGTCAGCCAGCTCTCGCCGTAGGCGTCGCTGAAGCCGATGAAGCCGAGCGTCTTGACGCCGTGCTCGGCCATGTACTTCGTCACGGCCGTGGCCATCAGCGAATCGTTCTGCGGCATCTTGAACGCCCAGTAGCGCTTGGCGTCCATCGGCAGCACGATCGACGCCGAAGCCGCGAGCGCGATCATCGGCGTCTGCGACTCGGCCAGCACGTCGAGCATCGCGATGGTGGCCGGCGTGGTGTTGGGGCCGACCATCACGTCGATCTTCTCTTCGGACGTCAGCTTGCGGCCGTTCAGGACGGCGCCGGTGGGCGTCGAGCCGTCGTCGAGCACGATGTACTCGATCTTCCGGCCGGCGATCTCCTTCGGCCACATGGCCACCACGTTCTTGCTGGGGATGCCGATCGACGCGGCCGGCCCGGTGGTCGCGAGATCGACGCCGACCTTGATCTGCGCTGGGGCCGCGCTCGTGGCGATCGCCAGCAGCGTGGCGACGAGGCCGGTGACGGCGATGCGGACGTTCATGGGATCTCCGTGAGCAAGGTTGGAAGCGACGAGGAGGATAACGCGATGCGCTCGACCGCCGCGCCGGGGCGGCCTCGAAGGCGACCACCGATTCGACGTCGGCGAGCCACGACCGGAGCGCTCGACCGCAGCGCCGGGAGAACGATCGCGAGCGATCGACGACCGGCGACCGGTATCGTATGCGGGCCGACGTCGCAGCGTCCCCTCCACTTCGCGGCCCTCCGGGCCCGGCCCGTCCGCCGATGACCTTGCCAGCAGCCGTTTCCCGACGCACCACGCCCTGGGCCGATCGCGCCCCCGTCCGCGAAGAGTTGTTCGGCATCGAACGTCTCGAACAGCACGCCCGCAGCCTCGCCGAGGCGCAGCCGGTCCTCACCCGTTCGATCCGCGTCCCGTCGCTCGCCGCGCGCCTCGACGACAACGCGGACGTGCTGCTGGCCGCCTATCGCGCCGGTGCCGACGAGCTGGCGAAGGGACGGGCGGCGGTGCCGGCCGCCGAGTGGCTGCTCGACAACTACCACCTCGTCGAAGAGCAGGTGCGCGACGCGCGAAACGACCTGCCGGTCGGCTTCTACCGACAGTTGCCGAAGCTCGCCGACGGGCCGTTCTTCGGCTATCCCCGGGTGTTCGGCATCGCGTGGGCGTACGTCGCGCACACGGACAGCCACTTCGATCCGCTCGTGCTGCGCCGCTTCATCGACGCCTACCAGTCCGTGCAGCCGCTCACCATCGGCGAGCTGTGGGCCGTCGCCATCACGCTGCGCATCGTGTTGATCGAGAACCTGCGGCGCCTGTCCGACCAGATCACCGAGGCGCGCATCGAGCTCGAACAGTCCGAGGCGCTGGCCGATCGACTGCTCGATCCCGCGTTCGGTCCCGCCGCGCTCGACGCGGAGATCGGGTCGCGGGCCCAGGGACCGATGTCGGAGGTCTTCGCCGCGCAGCTGGCCAAGCGGCTGCGCAACCTCGACCCGACCACGACACCGGCGCTGGGATGGCTCGAGAAGCGCCTCGCCGCCCAGGACGCGTCGGTCGAGACCGTCGTCGAGCGCGCGCATCAGCAGCAGGCGATCTCCAACGTCACGGTGCGCAACATCATCACCAGCATGCGGCGCATGTCGGACATCTCGTGGTCGGAGCTGTTCGAACGCGTCAGCCTGGTCGACGCACGGCTGCGCGACGGCAGCGCGTTCGCCGACATGGACTTCCCCACCCGCAACCTGTATCGCAGCGCGATCGAGCAGATGGCGCGCGGCTCGGAGCACTCGGAGCTCGACATCGCGGGACGGGCGCTCGACGCGGCCCGTGCCGCGGCCGCGCCGCTCGAGCCGGGGGTCGAGGCGTCGCGGGTCGGCGATCCGGGCTATCACCTGATCGGCGCGGGACGTCCCGCCTTCGAGCGCGGCCTGGCCTTTTCGGCGCCGCCGCGGCTGCGCTTCAAGCGCTTCATCGTGGGACGCGGGCTCGGCGGCTACGTCGCCGCGATCCTCCTCGTGACCGCGCTGCTGCTGGCCGCGGCGCTGTTCGCGCTCGACGGCCCGGCCATCGGGGCGGCCACGCTCGCGACGATCGGCCTGCTCGGCTTCCTGGCGTTCACCGACGCGACCACCGCGCTGGTCAATCGCGCCGTGTCGCTGTACGTCGAGGCGACGCCGCTGCCCGGCCTGGACCTGCTCGACGGCGTGCCCCCGTCGCTGCGGACGCTGGTCGTCGTGCCGACGCTGCTGACCAGCGAGGCCGAACTGCGCGACCAGGTCGACCGCCTCGAAGTGCACTTCCTGTCGGGCGCGGAAGGCGACCTGCACTTCGCGCTGCTGACCGACTGGGCCGATGCCGACGTCGAACGTCGCCCCGAGGACGACGCGCTGCTCGAGCGCGCGGTCGCCGAGATGGCGGCGCTCAACGCCCGCCACGCGCCGGGTGCCACGGCCCCCCGCTTCCTGCTGCTGCACCGGCGGCGGCTGTTCAACGCGGGCGAGGGGCGCTGGGTCAGCTGGGAACGCAAGCGCGGCAAGCTGGAAGAGCTCAACCGGCTGCTGCGCGGCGCGACCGACACGACCTTCATCACGCTCGACGGCGGCGCGCCCCGGGTCCCCGACGACGTGCGCTACGTGCTGACGCTCGACTCCGATACCCGCCTGCCGCGCGGCGCGACGCAGCGCCTGATCGGCAAGATGGGCCATCCGCTCAACGCGCCGCGCTTCGACCGCCGCCGACAACGCGTGGTCGACGGCTACGCGATCCTGCAGCCGCGCATCACGCCGTCGCTGCCGATGGGCAGCGACGGCTCGTTCTACCAGCAGGTCTTCGCCGGCCCGTCGGGCATCGATCCGTACGCGGCCGCCGCGTCAGACGTCTATCAGGACCTGCTCGGCGAAGGCTCGTTCACCGGCAAGGGCATCTACGCCGTCGACGCGTTCGCGGAGGCGCTGGCCGGTCGCGTGCCGGACGACACGCTGCTGAGCCACGACCTCTTCGAAGGCGTCTTCGCGCGCTCGGGGCTCGCGTCCGACGTCGAGCTGGTCGACGAGTTTCCGGCGCGCTACGACGTGGACGCGAAACGCCAGCATCGCTGGATCCGCGGCGACTGGCAGCTGCTGCCGTGGATCGCCGGCCACTTCACGGGACCGCACGCGGTGCCGGCCAGCGGCCGCTGGAAGATGCTCGACAACCTGCGTCGCTCGCTGATCGCGCCGTCGATCGTGGCCGCGCTGCTGGCCAGCGCCTGGCTGCCGATGCGCCAGGCCGTCCTCGCCGTCGTGCTGCTGCTGCTCGCGCTCGCGGTGCCGATCTTCCTGTCGCCGCTGTTCACGCTGCTGTCGCGCCCGCGCCGCGTGTCGCGCCGGAACCACCTGTCGACCGGCCTGGCCGAGGGACGGCTCGCGGTGCTCCAGCTGCTGCTGTCGCTCGCGTTCACCGCCGACCGCGCATGGCGCTCGGTCGACGCCGTCGTGCGGACCCTCGTCCGCATGGGCGTGACGCGCCGCCACCTGCTGCAGTGGACCACGGCCGCCGCGTCGGCCCGCACGCGGCAGCCGGACGCCGCGGCGTTCTATCGCACCATGGCCGGCGGGACCGCGCTGGTCGCGATCGCGATGCTGTGGCTGATCACGGACCGGCCGGCGTCGTGGCTCGTGCCGCTGCCGTTCGTCGCCCTGTGGCTCGCCGCGCCGTGGCTGGCGATGCGCGTCAGCCGGCCCTCGATCGCCCGGCTCGAAGGAGCGCTTTCCGCCGACGACGCGCAGGCGTTGCGCGGCATCGCGCGGCAGACCTGGCGCTTCTTCGAGACCTTCGTCACGCCGGCGGACCACATGCTGCCGCCCGACAACTTCCAGGAGGATCCCGATCCGGTCGTCGCGCGGCGCACGTCGCCGACCAACCTCGGCCTGTACCTGTTGTCGTCGGTGGCGGCGCGCGACTTCGGCTGGAGCGGCACGCAGGCGACGGTCGCGCGCATCGAGGCGACGCTGACGTCGATGCGCGCGCTGCCGCGCTTCAACGGGCACTTCTACAACTGGTACGGCACCGAGGACCTGCGCGCCCTCGACCCGCCGTACATCTCGTCGGTGGACAGCGGCAACCTCGCCGGCCACCTGATCGTGCTGGCCAACGCCTGCGAGTCGTGGCGCGGGCGGCCGTGCGTCGAGCGCGCGCGCAGCGGCATCGCCGACGCCTGCGACCTCGCCGCCCGGCGACCGGACGCCGACGCCGACGCGGGCG
>CAHJXF010000026.1 GCA_903644065.1 Betaproteobacteria bacterium | reverse complement strand
GGTCGGTCCTGCCCTCGAGCGCCGCGAGAGCGCGCGGATCGTCGGCGGGCGGCGCGACCACGGGTTTCGGCTTGTCTGCCGGCCTGACGTCGGCCCGCTCCGTCGGCCTGTCCGTCGACGAGGAGCGCTCGACGGCCTTCTCGGGCCCGTCGGACCTGGCGGTCGTCGCAGGCGTCGGATCGGGCGGTGGCGCGGACGCTTCGACGACCGGCGCGACGACCGGAGGCGACGCCACGACCGGCAGGTCGCTCGACGCCTTCAACGGTGCCCGGGACGACTCGGGCACGCCGCGTCGTCCTTCGAACGGCGTGTTGCGATCCGGGATCTGCAGGCCGATGTCGTCGGCCGGCGGGACCGGAGTCCGGTCGAACAGCATGGGCACGAAGACGACGGCGGCGAGCGCCAGGGCGATCGCCCCGATCAATCGGCGGCGCGCCCGGGTCTTCGACGCCTGCGTGGGATCGAGCAGGACCGTCGCTTCCTGGTCGACCCCTTGCGCCCGCGGCTTGCGCCCGGTGCGCGGCGATCGGCGCAGCGACTCGAACGGCCCGTCGTCGACTGGCGGTGCATCGGCCGGGGACCGGGGAAGGAGAGGCATCGCGCGTGTCGGAGGGGGAAGCCGCTGCACCGGAGGATCGACCCGGCTCCTCAGGTGGAACGGGCCTTCATCACGCCGGCCACGGTATGGAACGATCCGAAGACGACGATTCTATCATCGGGGCCCGCAACTTCCGACGCGGCGGCCCAGGCGGCGGCCGGTCCGTCGAAGCACCGGACCTCGGGCGCGTCCTCGCCCGCGGCCCGGGGTCGCGACGTCTGCGCGAACCCCAGCACGCTGGCCAGTTGTTCCGCCGTGGCGGCGCGCGGCAGCGGCAGCCCGCACAGGAACCAGCGATCGACGCGACCCAGCAGCGGCGCGACGATCCCTTCGATGTCCTTGTCGCGCATGGCGCCGAAGACCGCGATGGTGTACGGATGGAAGCCCATGCCGTCGATGCTGTGCGCCAGCGCCGACGCGGCCTGCGGGTTGTGCGCCACGTCGTAGACCAGCGTCGGCTTGCCGGGCAGCACCTGGAAGCGACCGGGCAGGTCGACGGTCAGCAAGCCGGTGCGCACGGCCTGCTGCGACACCGGCAGCCGGTCGCCGAGCGCCGCCAGCGCGGCCAGCGCGCCCGACGCGTTGAACAGCTGGTTGGCACCGCGCAGCGCCGGGTACTGCAGGCTCGCGCGCCGGACGCCGCGGCCGCTGAAGCTCCACTGCTGTCGGTCGCCGGCGTAGTTGAAGTCGCGGCCGATCAGCCACAGGTCGGCTCCGATCGCGCCGGCATGGTCGACCAGCGAGCGCGGCGGGTCGGGATCGGCGCAGATGGCGGGACGTTCGGCGCGGAAGATGCCGGCCTTCTCGAAGCCGATCGCCTCGCGCGTCGGCCCCAGGTAGTCGACATGATCGACCGCGATGCCGGTCACGATCGAACAGTCGGCATCGATCAGGTTGACGGTGTCGAGACGGCCGCCGAGACCGACTTCGAGAATCACCACGTCGAGCGGCGCCTGCGACAACAGGCGCAGGATCGCCAGCGTCGTGAACTCGTACCAGGTCAACTCGACGGCCGGCTCGATCCGGCGCGCGGCATCCACGGCTTCGAACTGCGCGATCAGTTCGGCGTCGCCGGCCTCGGCGCCATCGACGTGCGCGCGCTCGTTGAAGCGCTCGAAATGCGGCTTGATGTAGAGCCCGACGCGATAGCCGGCGGCCAGCAGGATCGACTCGAGCATCGCGCAGGTCGACCCCTTGCCGTTGGTGCCGGCGACCGTGATCACCGGCCGGTCGCCGGCGAGGCGCGCATCGGCTCCCGTGGCGAGACCCAGCCGGTCGGCGACGACGCGCGAGCGATCGAGCCCCATCGCGATCGCCTGCGGATGCAGCGACTCGACCGCGAGCAGCCACGCGTCGAGGGTACGGGGCGCGTCGGACAGGGCCGTGGGCGACCCGGCGAACGAATCGACGGTCAAGCCGCGGATCCCGCAGGCAGGATCCTCACACCGCGTCGGCGCCGGTCTCGCCGGTGCGGATGCGCACGACGCCGTCGACGTTGGTCACGAAGATCTTGCCGTCGCCGATCTTGCCGGTGCGGGCCGCGCCGACGATCGCGTCGATGGTGCGCTGCGCGCCGTCGTCGGTGACGATGACCTCGATCTTGACCTTCGGCAGGAAGTCGACCGCGTACTCCGCGCCGCGGTACAGCTCGGTGTGTCCCTTCTGCCGGCCGAAGCCCTTGACCTCGGTGACCGTCAGGCCGGTGATGCCCACCGCCGCCATCGCCTCGCGGACCTCGTCGAGCTTGAACGGTTTGATGATCGCGGTGATGCGCTTCATGTCGGGCCCTGTTGTCGTGTGTCGGTGTCGTCGCACCGTTCCGCTCCGGATCGACCTCGAGGCGGTGGGCCGTAGGATACCGCCTCGGCCCGCCCGGCCCTCGACTACACGACCGGCTGCACGACCGGCTGCACGACCGGCTGCACGACCGGCTGCACACGGGCTGCATACCGGCTGCATACCGGCTGCATACCGGCTGCGACCCCGACCGTCGCATCGGACGTCGACGCGGGCCTCGCATACAATGGTGCGCTGCCCTCCTCGTTCGAGCGGACGGCCGTCGGCGCGAAGCCGGCGCGAGCGGGTCGACCGCCCGGATCCGAAGCCCCCACCGCATTGAAGCTCTCTCCATTCCACTCGAGGTCGCTCGTCGGTCGCTCGAATGCCGCGATCGCCGGCCGGGCGATGCGGCCGATGCGGGGCGGCGCCCTGTTCGGGCGCATCCGGACCGGCTCGTGACCGACCGCCTGCAGGTGGTCGCCGACCTCGCCACGATCGGCGCCGAGCGCTGGGATGCGCTGGTCGCCGCCGATGCCGCGCGACGCACGTCGGGCGACTCCGCGCCCGTCGCCCCGGCACCCGTCAATCCATTCCTTCGCCATGCGTTCCTGTCCGCCCTGCACGAGACCGGCTGCGCCGACCTCGACGCGGGCTGGGGCGTGGAATACCTCGCGCTATGGCGCGGCGACGCGCTGGTCGCCGCCATGCCGCTGTATCGCAAGTTCCATTCGTACGGCGAGTACGTCTTCGACTGGGCCTGGGCCGACGCGTATCGCCGCAACGGCGTCGACTACTACCCGAAGCTGCTGTCGGCGATTCCGTTCACGCCGGTCACCGGTCCGCGGTTGATCGCGGTCGACGCGGCGGCCGGCGTGGCGCTCGCGAAGGCCGCGATGAAACACGCCCGCGGCAGCAAGCTGTCGTCGTTGCACGTGCTGTTTCCGGCGGGCGACGACGAGGCCGAGGCGCTGGAGAAGGCCGGCTGCCTGCTGCGCGAAGGCGTGCAGTTCCACTGGACCAATGCCGGGTATCCGGACTTCGAGACCTTCGTCGACACGCTGGAGCGAAAGAAGCGGAAGAACATCCGCGCCGAACGCCGCAAGGTCGGCGAGGCCGGCGTTCGCGTGCGCCGCGTCACGGGCCTGCAGGCTGCGGCGGACGACTGGCGATTCTTCGCGCGCTGCTACGCGAACACCTATCGCGCGCACTACTCGACGCCGTATCTCAACCTCGGTTTCTTCCAGCGCCTCGCCCGCACCATGCCGGAGAACCTGCTGCTGGTCATCGCCGAGCGCGACGAGGCATCGGGGACGCGACCGATCGCCAGTGCGCTGGTCGTCTTCAACGAGGACACGCTGTACGGCCGTTACTGGGGCGAGGTCGAGCACGTGCCCTGCCTGCACTTCGAATGCGCCTACTACCAGCCGCTCGAGTTCTGCATCGAGCGCGGCATCCGCCTGTTCGAAGGCGGCGCGCAGGGCGAGCACAAGATGGCGCGCGGCTTCCTGCCGGTCAAGACGCGCTCGCTGCACTGGCTCGCGCATCCCGCGTTCGCCGACGCCGTCGGGGAGTTCCTGGCGCGCGAGGCGATCGGCGTCGGGCACTACGTCGACGAGCTGAACGAACGCGATCCGTTCAAGCGCGACGCCGGTCCGTCCTGACGGAGGCGCGGTGCAGCGGGGTCACAGGAAGCCGGTCGAGAACCACGGCACCAGGGCGATCACCAGCACGCCGGCGACCAACGCGACCAGATAGCCCATCAACGGCCGGATGCCTTCCGACGGGTCGATCCGTCCCACCGCGCAGGCCGAGTAGTAACCCACGCCGAACGGGGGCGCGAACAAGCCGATGCCCATCGACAGGATGATGACCATCGCATAGTGGACGTCGTGGACGCCGACCTGCTCGGCGACCGGGAACAGCAGCGGCCCGAACAGCACGATCGCCGGGATGCCCTCGAGCACGCTGCCGAGCAGGATGAAGCCCAGGATCGAGACGCCGAGGAACGCGTACTTGCCGCCGGGCAACGCCGCGGCGCCTTCGGCCAGCGCGTTCGAGAAGCCCGACTGCGTCAGCGCCCAGGCCATGCCGGTGGCGGCGCCGATGATCAGCAGGATCGCGCCCGACAGCGCGGCGGTCTCGACCAGGATCGGCCGCAGGCGGCTCCAGTCGAACTCGCGGTAGATCAGCAGCCCGACGATGAACGAGTAGACGATGCCGATCGTCGACACCTCGGTCGCGGTGGCGACGCCCTCCACGACTGCAAAGCGGATCACGAACGGCAGCGCGAGCGCGGGCAGCGCGGCAGCGGAGAAGCGGAGCGTGTCGCGGAGCGGCGTCTTCGCGACGCCCGACAGGTCCTCCTTCCGGTAGCGCAGCCACACCACCACGCACACCAGCGCGCCCACCACGACGGCCGGCATCAGCCCGCCGGTGAACAGCGCCGTGATCGACACGCCGGTGACCGATCCCACCGTGATCAGCACCAGGCTCGGCGGGATGGTCTCGGTCTGCGCCCCGGTGGCCGACAGCAGCGCGGCCAGCTCGCCGGGCTTCGCGCCGCGCTTGCGCATCTCGGGGAACAGCGCGGGCGCGATGGCGGCCATGTCGGCGACCTTCGAGCCGGAGATGCCCGACACGAGGTACATCGCGCCGATCAGCACGTACGACAGGCCGCCGCGCACGTGGCCGAGCAGCGCGGCCAGGAACTGGATCAGACGGCGCGCCATGCCGGTCACCTCGAGCAGCAACCCGAGGAAGACGAACATCGGCACCGCGAGCAGGATCAGGTGCGACAGGCCCTCGCCCATCCGGCCGACCATCACGACCATCGGCGTCGTGGTCGTCAGCGACAGGTAGCCGAACGTGGCGAGACCGAACGCGAATGCGATCGGCACGCCCGAGAACACGCACGCCGCGATGATGGCCACGAAGAAGACGATCAGGTTGAGGTTGCCCAGGTTCGCCAGCATCGGCTGCGCGAGCACCAGCCCGCCGGCGATCGCGCCGATCAGCACGACGGCCGCGACGATCGTGCCGAGCCGCGCGACCACGGCGAGCCGGAGCAGGCCCGCCACCAGCATCAGCAGCATGCCCGCCGGCAGCGCGGCCGCCCGCCAGGCATTCGAGATGTCGAGGCCCGGCATGGTCATGAAGTGCTCGTCGACGGCGTAGTCGTAGGCCGGCGCGAGGATCAGCCCGAGGAACATGACGGCCGCCACCATGGCGACGGCTTCCAGCAGCGCCCGCACCCCGGGCGGCGCCATCTTGACCAGCGTCGTCATGCGCATGTGCTCGCCGCGCCGGAGCGCGATCACCGCGCCCAGCATCGCCAGCCAGATGAACAGCGCCTGGGCCAGTTCGTCGGACCAGATCAGCGGGTTGTGCAGCACGTAGCGCGACACGATCCCGGCGACGAGGATCAGCGTTTCCAGCACCACGAGCCCGGCGCACACCGTCTCGATCGTGGCGGCGAAGGCGCGATCCACCCGGGCGAGAACGCCCCGTGCGGCCGAGCGCGGCAAGCCGACGGGGGCGAACGCGGTCGCGGCCATGATCAGGCGTCGCCGTGGGTCACGGCTGCGTGGCACAACGTCATGGTGTCTCCTTGTACGACCGGCCGCGTCCCGGCCTGCGGGACGCGCCGTCGCTGCGGTCGATCGCTCCGGTCGATCGACGCCGGTGTCAGGCGAGCCTGCCGGTCGCGGCCTCGAGCGCAGCCCAGGCCTCGTCGCCGAACTTCGCCTTCCACTCGGCGTAGAAGCCGGCCTGCTGCAGGGCTTTCCTGAAGCTGTCGGTCGACGGCTTGTTGAAGGTCAGGCCCTTGGTCGCGAGGTCCTGCTGCAACGAGATGGCGAGCTTCTCGCTGTCGGCGCGCTGCAGCACGGCGGCCGCGTTGAAGTTGCGCGTCACGATCTCCTGCAGCGGCGCCGGCATGCCTTCGAAGATGCGCTTGCTGGCGAGGAACCAGTAGCCGTCCCAGACGTGGCCGGTCAGCGCGCAGTTCTTCTGCACCTCGTAGAGCTTCGAGTTGTTGATCAGCGCGAGCGGGTTCTCCTGCGCCTCGACGACCTTGGTCTGCAACGCGCTGTACAGCTCGTTGAAGTTGATCGGCGTCGGCGACGAGCCGAGCGACTTGAAGATCGACAGCAGGATGGGGCTGACCGGCACGCGGATCTTCAGGCCCGCGAGGTCGCTGGCCTGCGTGATCGGCTTGTACGACGTGATCTCGCGAAAGCCGTTGTCCCACACCTTGTCCATCACCAGCAGGTTGGACTTGACGATCGCGGAGCGGATCACGGCGCCGGTGCCGCCGTCCATCGCCTTCCACACGGTCGGGTAGTCGGAGAACGCGAAACCGACGCTGTTCAGCGACGCCATCGGCACCAGGTTGGCGAGCACCACGCCGGGACATGTCAGGTAGTCGATGCCGCCCGAGCGCACCTGGCTCAGCATGTCGGTGTCGGAGCCGAGCTGGCCGTTGGGAAAGACGCTGATGTTGACCTTGCCGTCGCTCTCGGTCTTGATCTTGTCGCACGCTTCCTTGAGCCGCGCGTAGATCGGATGCGTGTTGGCGACGTTGGTGGCGACCTTCTGGTTGAAGGTGCCGCTCTGCGCCGAGGCGGTCTTGCTGCCCAGCCCGACGAGCGTGATCGATGCCGCTGCCTTGAGTAGTGTCCGCCGCGTGGTCTGCATTGCGTTGTCTCCTGAGGATCGTTATTGGAATGGTGGTGATGCGCTACCGCTCGTCGATCGCGACGGCCTCCGCGCGGCGGGCCGCCGACAGCCCGTGCTTCAGTTGAACATGTCGGGCTGCGTCGCGACGATCTGTTCGTAGAGCGGCTGGAAGTGCAGCCAGCCGATGTAGGGGCTGCCGACGTGCTCTCGGCTGTAGCGCGCCTTGTCCGGCGGCACCATGATCGGCTTGATGCCGGACGCTTCGACCAGCAACTGCTGGCGGCAGCAACGCTCGAGCGCGATGAACCAGAACGCGGCGTCGTCGATGCTGTGGCGACTGACGGTCAGCAGGCCGTGGTTCTGGTGGATGGCGGCCTTCACGCCGGTGAAGTATTCGCAGACCGACTTGCCCGCGGTTTCCTCGACGGCGACCTGGCCGCCCTCGTCCGCGATCACGACGTGGTCCTCGAAGAACACCGCGGCATCCTGCGAGATCGGGTCGAGCAGGCGGCCGGTCGCGGCCCAGGCCGTGCCGTAGACGCTGTGCGCATGACACATCGCGACGATGTCGGGATGCGCCTCGTGGACCGCGGCGTGCAGCACGTAGCCGGCGCGGTTGACCGCGTACGAGCCCTGGATCACCTCGCCCTTGTGGTCCACGAGGATCAGGTTGGACAGCTTGACCTGCGAGAAGTGGACCGCCATCGGGTTGGTCCAGTACAGGTGCGGGAACTCGGGGTCGCGGATGGTCAGGTGCCCGGCGAAGCCGTAGTCGAGGCCGTGCAGCGCGAACGCGCGACAGGCACCGACCAGCCGCTCCTTCAGGTGCTGGCGATGTTCGCCGTGGCTGGCGAAGCGGCGCACTTCCGGAAACTTGAGGCCCTTCTGCTTCGGCTGGTAGATCGAGACGCGTTCCATCACTTCGTCGGACATGGCGGTTCCTTCTTGGCACGCCGCTCGGACGGCGGCTTCGGGGGGCGGTGGGACGCGATCATCGATGGCGGTCCGACCGTCTGGCAAACGATGAATGTTCATCGTTGCACAAACCTGACTCATCCAACCGATCGATCCACATGCGTCATTCATTCAGGGTCTACTCTGCTCGATCCCGGCCTCCGCGAACAGCCACGCGCTGAAGACGCTGATCTTGTCGACGTCCGCCTGCTTGACGCGATACGAGACGAAATGCGTGTCGCGGGCCAGCGGCGCGAAGGTGTCGGCGCCGATCTCGACCAGCGCGCCGCGCGCGATCTCGCGCTCCGCGAGCCGCACGCTTTCCAGTGCCACGCCCATGCCGTCGGCCGCGGCCGAGATGGCGAGCGCGGCCCGGTCGAACGAAGGCCGCGGCGTCGTCGGCAGACGCAGGCCGTTGAGCGAGAACCAGTCGGGCCACGACACGCGACTGAGCTGCGAGTCGATCAGCGGCAGCGACGCGATCTGCACCGCGGGCGCCGTGCCGTCGAGCAACGACGGCGAGCACAGCGGCACGATGCGCTCCGGTCCGAGCGGCGTCACCTGGATGCCGGCGCCTTCACGGGCGAAGCCGTACGAGATCGCGATGTCGATCTCGCGCACCCGGGCGAGGTCGATCGGCTCGGGTCCCGAGGACAGGCGGATCGTGATGTTGCGATGCGACTGCATGAACTGCGGCAGTCGCGGACCCAGCCACTTGACCGCGAGACTCGGAGCGCAATGGACGGTCAGGACCTGCTCGCCGGCGCCGAGCCCGACTTCGCTGCACGACGCCTCGAGCGCATCGAGGATGCGGGACAGGCTCTCGAACAGCCGCTTGCCCTCGTCGGTCGTCTCGACGCGCCGGTTGCCGCGCAGGAACAGCGGCACGCCGAAATGCTCTTCGAGCTCGCGGACATGGTGGCTCACCGCCGATGGCGTCAGGTTCAGCTCCTGGGCGCCGAGCGTGAAGCTCTCGAAGCGCGCGGCGGCCTCGAACGCGCGCAACGCGAAGAAGTTGGGGATCTTCCTCATGCCCCGCGCGGCGACCCGTCGTTCGCCCGACGCACCGCCGCGGCGGCTTGGCGCGTGGCGCGCTGCATTCAGGCCGCCGCGTGGAGCGGTGCGGCGAGCGGCGCCTCGAGCACGCGGCCGAGCCGCAACACGACGTTTTCCCGCGCGTTGCTGGCGTGGCGTTCGGCCATCGACGCGGCGAGCCGCCCGTCGCCGGCGTCGATGGCCTTCGCGATCGCGGCGTGCTCGTCCCAGATGTTCTTGCGCTGCGTGGAGACCTGCAGCACGGCCCCCATCACGCGCCGCAGGTGGACCCAGTGCAGATGGGCGCTGCGGTGGATCAGCTCGTTGCCGGACGCTTCGTAGATCGCCGTGTGGAAGGCCAGGTCCGCGTCGATCATGGCCCGGACGTCGGTGCCGCGCGACGCGCGCCGGCCCGCCTCGATCAGCTGTCGATCGAGGTGCGCGCCGCGCTCGGCCGCGAGCCGCGCCGCGAGCGCGTCGAGAACGCCGCGCACCTCGTAGACCTTGGCGATCCAGTCGACGCTGAGCGGCGTCACCTGGACGCCGCGGCCCGGCGCATCCTGCACCAGCCCGTCCTTCTTCAGCAGTCGCAAGGCCTGCAGGACCGGCGAACGCGACACGTTCATCTGCTCCGCGATCTGCTCCTGCGTGATGCGCACGCCGGGCGCCAGCGACCCGTCGGTGATGGCGTCGAGTAGGGCCTTGTAGACCGCGTCGACGTAGTCGAGACGGGCGGGAAGCTGCGCGAAGGACGTCGGCATGTCGGGCGAGGAGGAAGAAAAAGGCGCTGGACGCCGCGAGGGACTCGAGCCGGCTCCAGCCAGCGACGTGCCCGCCGCCGCAGCGCATTGTTGCGCAGACGGATCCTAATGCGCCCTCTGGACTCTGTATACAGACTTCGCTATGCTGTCGACCGCGATGCGTGGGGTGGGCCTGCATCGACTCGGCCGCCGATCCGCGCGGCCCGGTGAGGACCGATTCGACCCGAGGAGCGAGACCATGGCGACAAACGACTACAGGGACAAGGACGGCGGCGGAGGCAGCTTCGCCGGCACGACCACCAGGAAGCTCGTGCCGTTCGGCGGCTACTACACCAGCAAGGTGCCGGGTCACGATCCCGAGCTGACCGAAACCGGACCCGGCACGCCGATGGGCGAATACATGCGCGGCTTCTGGCACCCGGTGTGCATGTCGCTGGAACTGACCGACACGCCGCGTTTCATCAAGATCCTCGGCGAGGAGCTGGTCGCTTTCCGCGACGGCAGCGGCGCCATCGGCGTCCTGCACGCGCACTGCGTGCACCGCGGCGCTTCGCTCGAATACGGCGCCATCCAGGAGCACGGCATCCGCTGCTGCTACCACGGCATGGTGTTCGACGTGGACGGCACCTGTCTGCACGTCCCGTTCCCCAACGGCGAGGACCGGGAGGCGCAGAAATTCGCCTGCTCGATCCAGCAGGGCGCGTACAAGGCCTTCGAGCGGCACGGCCTGGTGTTCGCCTACATGGGTCCGCCGGACAAGGAGCCGCCGTTCCCCGAGTGGGAAGGCAACTTCACCGTGGACGCGACCGACGAGCTGGTTCCCTACAGCAACTTCCAGCACTGCAACTGGTTGCAGGTGCAGGACAACGCCGCCGACAACTACCACCCGACGGCGCTGCATTCCGGCAAGAACGTCGTCAACGGCGCCTACCAGGGCACGACGTTCGACGAGGTCGGCGCGGCGTCGATGGAAGTCGCGCCCGACATGCAGTTCGTGCCGATCCACCAGGGGCGCGGCCTGGCGTGCGCCGGGGCGCGACGCGTCGACCAGGATCGCCTGTTCGTGCGCGTGCAGCACCAGGTGCTGCCCAACCTGAGCCTGCATGCCTACACGTCCGAGGACGGCTCCGCGAAAAAGCACTTCAGCCGCTTCCACATCATTCGCTGGACCGTGCCGGTCGACGACACGAACAGCAAGATGATCGGCTGGCGCGTGATGGGTCCGTCGATCGACACGCGCGGCATCTGCGACAGGAACCTGGTCGGCTACGAGACCATCGATTTCCTGGAAGGCCAGGTCGCGATGCGCCGCCCCGAGCGCTTCGGCGAGTACCGGCTCGAAGACCTGCCGCCGATCCCGTCGAACCATCGCGAGCGCGCGAACTACAAGGAGGCGCAGTACGCGCCCGGCGACTACGAGGCGATCATCAGCCAGCGGCCGATCGCCGTCCATGCGCTCGAGCATCCGACCAAGTTCGACGCCGGTCTCTACGCCTTCCGCAAGATGCTGCGCGACGCGGTGCGCGGCGCCAACCCGGCGGCCGAGGCAGCCAACTTCGCCGCATGGCTGCGTTCGGTCGACGCGTCGCCGAACAGCTATTGCTCGGGCAACGTGTTCGACATTCCCGAGGGCAGCACGCCGGAGGAAGAGGTCGCCCGGCGCCGCAAGGTGGCCAAGGCCGTGGTCGCGATCCTGACCGAGAGCGACCGGCTGAAGGGCGAGGCGCGCGCCGCGTTCGTCAAGGACCGCTTCGCCGAACTCGAGAAGACCGCGGCGTCCTGAGCCGCGGCGGCCGTCCGGTCGCCCCGAAAGGCCGTGCCTTTTGCGAGGGCACCGCCTTTTCCCACTCCGCCAACGTGATTGCGCATGAACGACACCCTTCAGGTCCTGGTCCGTCAGATCCGCTTCGAAGGCAAGGGGATCAACTCGTACGAGCTGACCGACCCCGACGGCGGCGAGTTGCCGCCGTTCACGTCGGGGGCCCATATCGACGTGCATCTCGGCGACGGTGCCGTGCGCCAGTACTCGCTGTCCAACGATCCCGAGGAGCGGCGTCGCTACGTCATCGGCGTGCTGAAGGACGACGGCGGCCGCGGCGGATCGTCGACCCTGCACCGCAGCCTGCACGTGCAGGACGTGATCGCGATCAGCCGTCCGCGCAACAACTTTCCGCTGGCCGACGACGCGAAGAAGGTGATCCTGCTCGCGGGCGGCATCGGCGTGACGCCGCTCAAGTCGATGGCGCACAGCCTGCAACGGGCCGGCGTCGACTACGAGCTGCACTACTGCGCGAAGGACCCAGCCTTCACCGCGTTCGAGGACGAGATGCGGCGCTTCGCCGACCAGGGGCGGCTGCACTACCACTTCGATGGTGGCGATCCCACCCGCGGCCTCGACATCGCGGCGTTGCTGGCCGATCCCGCGCCCGGGACCCACGTCTACTACTGCGGACCGTCCGGCTTCATGAAGGCCTGCGAAGGCGCCGCGCGCGCATGGGAGGCGGGCACGGTCCACTTCGAGCACTTCAAGGCGCCGGACGTCGCGATCGAGGCGCTGCCGGCCGGCGCGTTCCAGGTGGAGATCGCGAGTAGCGGCCGATTGATCGACGTGGGTGCCGACGAGTCCATCGCCGACGTGCTCAACCGCGAGGGCGTGCCGGTCGAGACGTCCTGCCAGTCGGGACTGTGCGGTACCTGCAAGACGCGCTACACGTCCGGCACGGTCGACCACCGCGACTACATCCTCGACGACGGCGAGCGCGGCGAGTACCTGACGTTGTGCGTGTCGCGTTGCGACAGCGAGCGGCTGGTGCTCGACCTGTAGCCGCCGGCGCCCGGGGCGCGCCTACTTCTTCTTTTTCTTCGACTGCTTCTCGTAGGTCTTTACGCCGTCGAAGATTTCCTTTGCGGCCTCTTCGGGACCTCCCCAGGCGTCGATCTTGACCCACTTGCCCTTCTCGAGATCCTTGTAGTGCTCGAAGAAGTGCTGGATCTGCGCGAGCCGTTCGGGGTTGATGTCGTCGACCGTCCGCCAGTGCTTGTACCAGGGCAGGATCTTGTCGATCGGCACCGCGAGCAGCTTGGCGTCGCCGCCCGCCTCGTCGCTCATCTTGAGCACGCCGAGCGCCCGGCAGCGGACCACGACGCCGTGCACCAGCGGAAACGGCGTGATCACCAGCACGTCCACCGGGTCCCCGTCGTTCGAGATCGTGCGCGGGATGTAGCCGTAGTTGCACGGGTAGTGCATGGCCGTGCCCATGAAGCGATCGACGTACAGCGTGCCGGTTTCCTTGTCGACCTCGTACTTGATCGGATCCGCGTTCATCGGGATCTCGACGATCACGTTGAAGTCGTTGGGCAGGTCGTTGCCGGCTGAAACGTTGTCGAAGCTCATGGACGTGGTCTGTAAGAGGTGCGGCAGTATAGCGACGAGTCCGCGACGACCGGGCGGCAGGACGGCCCCCCACGGCGGCCGGACCGGCGGGCCCTGCCGTCACGCTGCCGTCAGAGCGCCAGCATCTGCACTTGCGGCCAGAACGCCATGACCGTGACGGCGACGGCGAAGATCGCGACGAGGCAAACGTGGAAGATCGAATCGAGGGACGAATGGTTGAGGGGGGTGACGTTCATGCGAAGCTCCGAAGTGACGAGGCCGCCGGTCCGCACTTCGAGTGCGGTTCCGGGAAGCCGATGAGGAGTGGGCATGTCGGGGCGATCGGCCGCAAAGCCACCCGTCCGCAGCCGCTTCGTCGATTCGCCGGCGGCCGTCGGCCGCGTCTCGAGCCGGTCGATCGAGGCGACAACACGACGGCCAGGCTCCGCGAGCTGCCGCACAGCGACTCGAAGGAGCTGCCGGACAGTTGAATAACGCCTGCGGTTCGACGTGCTCGACGGCCGCAAAGCGTGTTAGACGACGGCGTTGCGGAAGGCGTCGCACGCGCGCCGGATCGACGAGCCGAGCGGACGGATCCGGCCGTCGAGCCGCCGTCGTCGTCGACTCGCGGTTAAGGGTTAGACCCGATGGGCCGCCCCTGTCGCGACGCCGAGCCGGCGCTCAAGATGCGGGACCCCGAGATCAGGAGACGACATGGCTGCCCTGCTGGACGACGATCGCCGCATCGCCCCGCCCTCCCCCACCTTCGAAGAGGCCACCTATCGCAAGGTGGCGTGGCGCCTGATCCCCTTCCTGCTGCTGTGCTACATCGTCGCCTATCTGGATCGCGTCAACGTCGGCTTCGCCAAACTGCAGATGCTGACGGACCTGAAGTTCACCGAGTCGATCTACGGACTCGGCTCCGGCATCTTCTTCATCGGCTACTTCCTGTTCGAGATCCCCAGCAACGTCATCCTGCATCGGGTCGGCGCGCGGCTGTGGATCGCGCGGATCATGATCTCGTGGGGCGTGCTGTCGGCCTGCATGATGTTCGTGTCGTCGCCGACCCTCTTCTACATCGTGCGCTTCCTGCTGGGCATGGCCGAGGCCGGCTTCTTCCCCGGCATCATCCTGTACCTGACGTACTGGTATCCGGCGCATCGCCGCGCGCGCATGACCGCGTTCTTCATGACCGCGGTGGCGCTGTCCGGCGTCGTCGGCGGCCCGCTGTCGGGCTGGATCCTGCGCGACTTCGGCGGGCTGAACGGCTGGGCCGGATGGCAGTGGATGTTCCTCATCGAAGGCATCCCGTCGGTGCTGATCGGCATCCTCGTGCTGTTCGTGCTCGACGATCGCATCGCGCACGCGAAGTGGCTGTCGGGCGACGAGAAGGCGCTGCTCGACCGCAACATCGTCGCCGACAACGAGCACAAGGCGGAGGTGCCGGTCGTCCGCGTCCTCGCCAACGGGCGGGTGTGGCTGATGGGCGCGATCTACTTCAGCTTCGTGATGGGCCTCTACGGCATCAGCTTCTGGCTGCCGACCATCATCAAGCAGACCGGCATCTCGGACGCGCTGGAGATCGGGCTGCTGTCGGCCATCCCGTGGGCCTTCGCGACGGTCGCGATGGTGCTGGTCGCCCGCCGTGCCGACCGCACCGGCGAGCGCCGCTGGCACATCGCGATTTCCGGCTTCGTCGGCGCGCTCGGCCTCGTGATGAGCGTCGTGTGGCGCGAGGACACGACGCTCGCGATGGCGGCGCTGACGCTCGCGACGATGGGCATCCTGTCGACGCTGCCGACGTTCTGGAGCCTGCCGACCGCCTTCCTCGCCGGCACCGGCGCGGCCGCCGGCATCGCGCTGATCAACTCGCTCGGCAATCTCGCCGGCTTCGTGTCGCCGTACGCCGTGGGCTGGCTGAAGGACCTGACGTCGAGCACGAACTCGGGCGTCTATCTGCTGGCCGCATCGCTGGTCGTCGGCGGACTGCTGACGCTTTCGGTGCAGGCGAGGCCCGCGGCGGTGCCGCCGCGCGCCTGACGACCGATCGGCGCAGGGCGGTCCGCTCGTGCGGGATCGGTCCGATCGCAGCCGACCGCCAGCGCTGTCCGCCCGATGCTCGCCGCCGACGGCTAGTCGCTCGATCACCGGGCGAGCCGCCGCGAACGCCTACGGCGACGACTCCCTCGCATTCAGTTCGTATCGATCAGATAGCCCGACAGCGTCACGAAAACGAAGTTGTTCGTCGGATTGCCGGCGAAATCGAGGTAGACGTGTGGCGACTGACCGGCTTCGATCGTCGCGAATGCGGCGGAGGTCATTCCCAACGTGCCCTGGGTCGTCGCGAAGAACGGCCCGAAGAAACTCCATTTCGGTCGATACAACGAGTCGGACTGGGCGTTGTTGAGGGCGATCACCGCCGTGGCCGAACCGCTGCTCGGCAGGGTCGCCGTGACGGACTGCACGATGAAGCGCTTGCCGGCCGGAACCGCGACGCCGTCGAACTGGAAAGCGCGTCCGCCGTTGTAGGCGACGAAGGCGCTGCAGTTCGTCGAACATCCGTACCGCGTCCATTCGATCGCGTACTCGTAGGGCACGCGACCCGGCGCATCCACATCCTTGACGGACGCGGCTCTCGTCTGCGCACCGGCCGGGAGCGCCATCGTCGACGACCCGAGCAACAGCCCGAGCGCGACCGCACGCAAGTACGAGCGGACGTCGCTTCGCATCCGGCGGCTCGAAGATCGAATGGTGACCTGGGTCATGACAGCCTTTCGAAAGAAGGGATCGGATACTTCGCGCGATTCGATCGCATGATGCGAGACGGAACGACGGTGGCGAAGCGGTGCGGCGCGCCGGGCACGCGGACGACCCCGCGGCGGCGCCCCCGTCCAACCATCCAGGCCGTCCAGCCCGCACTCGACAGGAGCATCCAGGGCGCCGGCTCCGGGACGGCATAACCGTCGCCGGGGCCGTCGGGCGTCGTGACCGTCAGTCGATAGAAGGCGTTGCCCAGGCTGCCGACTTCGCCGAAGCCGATGAAGCCGTCCCCCAGCTTGCCGCTGCCGAGATTCTCGGCGAAGGACAGGTTGGCGAAGGACCCGATGGCGAACGTGTACCAGCCGACCGGCAACGACAGCGCGATAGCGAAGTCGCCGCCGGTGGAAAAGGCTTGCAGATCATTCGACGCGACGAATGTCGCGCCCGGCCCCGACCCCGAGAACAACGTGAAGAAGGGATCCACGCCGCCCGACGCGAAACCATCGCTCGTGAAGCGCACGAGACCTTCGAACGTTTCGAAGAACGCGTAGACGGCGGAGTTGTCGGCGATGGCCTGGTCGTCCGTGAAAGACGGGGCCGACGGCGCGAGCTCGGGTCCGATCAGCGCCGTGTTCGTCGCGTCGTCGAGGAATCCGCTGTAGACCGCAATCGAAGCGGACGAATCGGCGGCGCCGAGCAGCGAACAACAGGCGAAGGCCAAGCGCGCAGCGTTGATGACATGACGACCGGATCGACTCACGTGAACGCCCTCGTTGACGCCGGCGGACTGATCGCCCGGCAAGTTGATTGCAAGACCTGGCGCTCGCCTCGTCTATTCCCGAGCGACGAGGAAAGACTCGAACGGTCCGATGCGTCACGGCGCTGCGGACGACGCGCCGCGGCATCGCGTGGCGATCGCATGGCGGTTCAGCCCGCGGCCACGTCGACCGGCAGGATGCTGAAGCGATTCACGCTCCGATCGGAGCCAGGCCGTCGTCGATCACGGGAAAGCCGATGCGCAGGCCCGGGACGGTCGGAGCCCCGGTCGACACCCGCCCGGTCATGCGAACGTCGAGCACGACCTCGAGCACGACCTCGAGCACGACTGTCGAGCACGACTGTCGAGTCGCGACCTTGGGCGCGAACGTCGAGCACGACCGTCGAGCACGACGGGGCCAGCCGCCGGCCTACCTGTCGCTGTTCGCGACCGCAGCCGCGCGGAAGTGGTCGCGGCTCCGATCCGCATCGTCGATGCGCTCGAACACGCGACCGAGTTCGAAGTGGATCGCCGTCGCGAGGCGCTGGTCGGGGGATGCGTCGAGCGCGCTGCGCAGCGCGGTCTGCGCCTTGCCCCACAGGCCCTGACGCGCGCACAGCGTCCCGAGCGCGTAGTAGGCCGACGGCTCGGTCGGATGCTCGCGCGTCCAGCGCTCGGCGCGCTCGATCTGCGGCCGCGGATCGTCGAGCGCGGCGGGCTGGCCATCGCCCGCCCGTCCCTCCGGCGTCAGCAACGCGTCGACCGCCTCGTCGCCGCTCCGCGCGTATTCCTCGACCAGCCGCGCATCCCACTCGCTCGCGATCGCGTTCTCGATCACGACCCGCGCGTGATACCCGAGGCCGGCCGCGTTGAAGGCCCGGGCCGCGACCAGCGCCACGTCGCCGATGCGCTTGTCCGGGTTCGGCACGCTCTGCCACAACGCGAGCAGCGCATGCGTGTCGCCTTTTCGCGCCGCGAACAGCGCGCGATAGGCCAGCGCCTTGATCTGCCGCGCGGCCACCGGGTGCAGCGCATCGCGCTTGTTCAGCGTGCGCAGCAGTCGCAGGACCGAGTCCCAGTCGGCCGCGTATTGATGCGCCTTCAGCGCCAGGCGCAGCGACTGGATATGCCGCGCGCCGGCCGCGTGCAGCTGCGACACCACGGCGAGCGCGCGCGTGCCTTCACGCGCGTCGACCAGGCACTCGGCTTCGGTCATCAGCTTGGCAGCGCGCAGATTGGGGTCGGACTCGGCGCGCCGCAACCATTCGTCGCGCCGGCCGTACTCGCGCATGCGATGCGCCGAACGCGCGGCGACCAGTGCCGCGAGACCCGCGCTCTCGGGCAGCTCCTGGGCCTCCTCGGCCTCGCGCTCGGCGTGGCCGTAGCGCCCCTCGAAATGCGCCTGCAACGCGTTGCGGAGAGCGCGCGACGCGCGCTTCTCGCTCTGCCGCTGGCGATACTGCGCGACGCGCTGCGGCATCTGCACCGTCTTCTTGGCCAGACGGATCAACGTGTACAGCACGACGAACAACACGACCTCGAGCAACAGGAAGAGGTTGAGCGACAGGTCGATGCGATACGGCGGATAGAACACGACCACGTTGCCCGGATCCGCGCTCAGCGCGAGCGCGAGCCCGACGGCGGCCGCGAACAGCACGACGCCGATCAGGAAGAAGCGCATGCGTCGTTCGTGGTGCGCGCGACGCGCGTCATCGCTGGCCCTTGACGTTGCGGGCGGCCGCCAGGCTTTCGGCCAGCGTCGGCACCTCGATCGTGGTGTTGGCGCTCTGCACCTGCTTCAGCAACGCGAGGGCCGCGACGGTCTGTCGCGATCTCAGGTCGAAATACTTCTGCAACGCCTCCTGCGCGTGCAGGAGGTCGGCGCGATAGGTCGACTCCTGGCGGGCCAGCAGCGCGAGACGGGCGTTGAGCAGTCGCAGCTTCAGGTTCTCGCGCACGAAGTAGGTCTGGCTCGGCGTCAGCAGCAGCGCGTCCGGCTCGGTGACCTCGCGCACGCGCACCAGCTGGCCGAAGCGCTGCCAGCTTTCGGCGCCGAGGAAGCGCAGCTGCTCCTGCAGGCGATCGACCCAGCCGACCGTCGCGGCATCGCCCGGCTGCACGCTGCGGTCCAGCGGCTGTGCGTCGAGGCGCGGTCGCGGCGAAGGCCGCTCGTCGGACAGGAGCGGCAGGTTGTCGACCATGCCGACGATGCTGTCGATGCGCAGCGCGTTGCCGGCGATGTCGATCGACGGCAGGGCATGCAGGCGGTCGAGATCCTTCGCGATCGCGCGACGCAGCACGATGAACTGCGGACGCTCGGTGCGGGCCACGCGCGTGTCGGCGTTCTGCAGCGCGATGATGGCGCCCTGTACGTTGCCGGCCAGCTGGAGCTGTTGCGACGCGACGGCGAGGATCTGCTCGACCTCGGCCAGCGCCCAGTCGTCGCGGGTGCGCGCCAGGTCGGCGTAGAGCTGCTCGAGCGAAGCCTGCTGGCTCTGCGAATCGGCGACGCGGGCCTCGACGGCGGCCAGCTTGGCCGCGTTCGACAGGGCCAGGTCCTCCGCCTGCTTCGCCACACCCTGCGCGGAGCGGCTGGCGACGCCGTCGTCCTGGATGCGGCGCGCGAACTCGCGTTCGCTGCGGTCGAGCCGGTTGGCGGCGAGGAACCACAGCGCGATGGCGATCGCCAGCACCAGGGCGAAGCCGACCACCATCCACAGCACGACGGAACGGCGCAGGCGGCGCAGGTCGAGCGCCGCGCCGAACGCCGGATCGACCGGTGCCAGCGCGATGGCGGCGGGGACGGATAGCGGCGGGCTCGACACGCCGGTCATTCTATCGCCGCGACGATGCCGGCATCGCCCGGCGCGCACAGTGCGATGCGCGTGAAGCCCCAGGCCCGGGCCTGCTCGCCGATGCGGGCATGCGGCGCGAGCACGGTGCAGCCGAGCAGCCATTCGCGCCCGTCGACCACCGCGTCGTCGACCAGCGCGATCAGGTTCGCGACACCTTCCGAACTGGTGACGACGAAGATCGCCGGCGACCGTGACGCGGCGAGATCGTGCAGCGCGGCGGCGGCCTCCGGCGCCACGACGGGCCGCACGCGGCGGTACGCCTCGACCTCGTCGACCGCGATGCCGACGCCGCGCAGCCGGTCGGCGAACCACGCCCGGCCGCCGTTGCCGCGCAGGATCAGCACGCGCCCGGCGAATTTCCGCGTCAGC
>CAHJXF010000025.1 GCA_903644065.1 Betaproteobacteria bacterium | reverse complement strand
TGGCCGTGGCGCTGCGGATCGGCGCGACGCTGATGCGCGCGCTGCCGCGCTCGGTGCACGAGGAGCGGTGCGTGCTTCGGGACGTCTGCGAAGCGCTGCTGGATGCCGACGTGCCCGGTGCGGTTGCCCTGCGGACCTGGCTGGCCATCTGCGACGTGGGCACCGGCGGCCAGGCGCAACGAATGCAGGACGCCGCCTGCCGCGCCTGCCGCGCCGCTCGCGAACACGGCGCTGCGTTCGACCTGTATCACGCGCTGAGCCACTGCGCCGGTGCGAGGGCGCGGCTCGGCGACACCGCCGCGTGCGGGGCCTACCTTGCCGAGATGCGAACGCTCGAAGATGCCGCATGGCCGCCGCAACGCCTCGGACTCGGAGCGGACGCCGAGTACCTCTGCGGCCGCGCCGATGCGTCCCGCGTGCTGGACCTGACGCGCCGACAGACGACGATCAACCGCGCGGCCGGCGGCAACCAGTTCATCGCGATGGCCAATCTCGTGGACGCCGAGCTGGGCGCGGGCGATGCGCGCGCCGCGGCCGAGACGGGCGTCGCGTTGCTGGCGCGACTGGAATGCACGCGCGACGAGCACGGCAAGGCCTACGCGCTCGTCAACCTGACCGCTGCGTGGCTGGAACTGGACGAGACCGGGCGGGCCCGCGCGGCGGCGAGTTCCGGCTGGCCGATCGGCAAGCGCTTCGAGCTCCAGCCGATCTGGGCGGACTACCTGTCGCTACTGGCCGCGCTCGAGGCCAGGCCCTGGAGCGCTGCCCGACTGGCCGGTTACTCGGACGCGCGCTACGTCCAGCATCAGGACGCACGGCAGGCGAACGAGCAGCGGGCCCATGTTCGAACGATCGCATCGGCCACGGCAGTGATCGGGGAAGCCGGGTTCGAGCGTGCCCGGCACCAGGGCCGCTCGCTCCGGGACGTCGACATCGACGCCGTCGCCTTCTCGACCGTGGACACGGCAGCGGCCCACTCGACGTGAGGATGTGAGGTCGCGGCCGATGCGGCCGAGTGGACCGGAACGACCGGAGCGCGACGTTCCCGACGCCTTCGATCCGCGGAGGTCGACCGGCTGAACGCGCCGGCCGGTCCCCGCTCGCGTCAGGCCGGCTTGCCCGGCCGCTTCATCTGGCAGGTGGTCGGCTGCGCGGAGACGTACGGCTCGAGACGCGCATCGGTCTGGAAGCCGATCCCCTGGTTCTCGAGGTCGTAGGTGACGTCCTTCGGACCGCCCTTGGCCGCGGTCTTCTGGATCGTCGAGATGTACAGCGGCGCGAGCAGCTGGTGATCGAGGCCGCGCATCTCGACCTCGCCGGTGGGCGACTCGTACTTCATGCCTTCGAGCGCGTACGCCACCTTCAGCGGATCGTCGCTGTCGATCTTCTTCATCGCCTCGGCGAGCATGAAGATCTCGTTGTGGATCTGCATGTAGTAGTAGTCCAGGCTCGGGTACTTCTTGTGGAAGTCGACCTGGTCCTTCTGCAGCTTGTTGGGGACCACGCTGGTGTGCCACTGGGTGATCTGCTTGACGGTGCCGACACCGGACTCGCCGATCGCCGTCGGGCTGCCGAGGCCGCCCGCGTAGAACGTGTAGAAGGTCACCTTGCTGCCGGTCTCCTTCACGGCCTTGATCAGGAGAGCCATGTCGTTGCCCCAGTTGCCGGTGATGACCGCCTCGGCACCCGACGCCTTGATCTTCGCCGCGTACGGCGCGAAGTCCTTCACCGCGCCGAGCGGGTGCAGGTCGTCGCCGACGATCTCGATGTCCGGCCGCTTCCGCTTCAGGTACTCCTTCGCGGCGCGCGACACCTGCTGGCCGTGCGAGTAGTTCTGGTTGATCAGGTACACCTTCTTGATGTCCGGCTTGTTCTTGATGAAGTCGGTGAGCCCTTCGAGCTTCATCTCGGAATTGGCGTCGAAGCGGAAGTGCCAGAAGCTGCACTTCGAGTTCGTGGCGTCGGGATCGACCGCCGCGTAGTTGAGGTAGATCACCGCCTTCGACGGCTCGCGATCGTTGTTCTTCTGCACCGCGTCCTCCAGCGCGAGCCCGGCACCGGAACCGTTGCCCTGGGTCACATAGTGGATGCCCGAGTCGAGCACGCCCTTCAAGGCGGTGAGGCTTTCCTGCGGCGTGCCCTTGTTGTCGTACGGCACGATCTCGAACTTGTAGCGGCCCGCGAGCTTGCCCGCGTTGACCTGGTCGGCGACGAACTGGAACTGCCGCAGGCCACCGTCGCCGATGTTGGCGAACGGACCGGACAGCGGGTCGATGTAGGCGATCCTGACGACCGGTTGCTGGGCGGCGGCGGGCAAGCCGACGAGGGCGGCCGCGAGCGCGCTGCCTGACGCGAGGGCCGAGAGGGCGCGCGACACGAGTCCGCGCTGGAATGGGTTGTTGATGATGGTCTCCGGTGAACCCTGTCGACAGGGTGCGTGATTCGGCGTCGATAGCGGGACGCGCCGATGGTCTGGCGACGGGGGCGTCGGCCAACCGTTCTTCTTTCATCTCGACGAACCACGAACAATCGGGGACAACCCTAGTCGTCAGGCGACTGGTCGGCTATGCGATGGAAGGGCGTCCATCCGTGCGGCGTCCAGATTCTTTTTCGCGCTGTCAAGACGCCGGTCGTACTAGTGCGCACGACGCTTGGCGGTCTTATCGTGGTCACGCAACCTGTGGGCACGGCTCGGACGAGTCGTCGGGCGTTCGGACGTCCGTGTGTCGTCCGGCCGCACCCGGCGCATCACGACTCGCGCTCGTCCACTCTCGCAAAAGGATCGAATCATGTAAACCCTGACACCCATGCAATCACGGCAAGCCGCCGGCGGCATTCTGTGGACGACTCCCGCCGCCATCGCGATCGCCGACACCGCCTCTTTCGGACCGCTCGGCGCAGCGTTCAGCATCGGGTACGGCATCGGAACGCTGGTCTACAACAATTACCTGGCAGACCGGCTGACGTTCTGAACATGCGATCCAGGTCGCCCACGATGCGGACCCTCTGGATCGTCAGCGGGGCCTCTTTCGTGGGCGCCATCGCTTCTGCCTGGCTCGACCGGGTCGACGCGACCCTCCTGTTCGCCGCGCTGGGCTTCGGTCTGATCCACCTCGCCGAGTCGTCGTTCGACTGGCAGCGACCCATCACGCGCCGCAACTGGCGTCGGGCGGTCTTCGAAGATCGTGTGCCGACCACCATCGTCGGCAAGGTCGGTCAGTTCCTCTGCTTCCTTTGCCTGTTCGGTTTCTTCGTCGCGACGTTTCGATGATGATGGAGCGGCGCGGTAGCCGGTCGCACGGTCGACGGGCGACCGAGTCGAGGAGATCGCTCCTGCTTCGATCCTGGTGCACGCCCCCGAGCGCGCCGAGCTTCTCTTAACCCGATGCCGTTCGAAAGCGGGCCTGGCCGGCAGGATGAAAGCCGGAGCCGGCACCCGAGCGCTGCTCGAAGCGAGGGCACGAGACGAGACGCGCAAGGAGCCGCGAACCCGCTCGTCGCGAGCTGGCCGGAGGGCGGGACGAGGCACCGGCGATCGGGTCGTCGACGCCCGGCATAATGCCGCTCGACGGGACGCGCATGACCATTCGATCGTCCGTCGTCCTGTCCCCGGAGAATCGTTCATGGCACTGCCCGCCGCCCTGCGAGGCTTGCGTCTTCCCATCATCGGCGCGCCCCTCTTCATCGCCAGCGGGCCCGACCTCGTGATCGCTCAATGCAAGGCCGGCATCGTCGGCTCGTTCCCGGCGCTCAACGCGCGGCCCGCCGAGGCCCTGGGCCAGTGGCTGACGCGCATCGAGACCGAGCTCGCCGACTTCCGGTCGGCCCATCCCGATCGGCCGGTCGCGCCGTTCGCGGTCAACCAGATCGTGCACACGTCCAACGACCGCCTCGCGCACGACATCGACGTCTGCGTCGAGCATCGCGTGCCGATCCTGATCTCCAGCCTGCGTGCGCCCGATCGCGCGATGCTCGACGCGGTGCACGCCTACGGCGGCGTGGTGTTCCACGACGTCATCAGCATCCGCCATGCGAAGAAGGCGCTCGAGGCCGGCGTCGACGGGCTGATCCTCGTCGCGGCGGGTGCGGGCGGTCACGCCGGCACGTTGTCGCCGTTCGCGCTGGTGGGTGAAGTGCGCAAGTTCTTCGACGGACCGATCGCGCTGTCGGGTTCGATCGCCAGCGGCGACGCGGTGCTGGCCGCGCAGGCGATGGGTGCGGACTTCGCGTACATCGGCACGCGCTGGCTCGCGACCGAAGAGGCCAACACATCGGCCGGCTACCGCGATGCCATCGTCGGCTCGGCCGCGGCCGACGTGGTCTACACCAACCTCTTCACCGGGGTCCACGGCAACTACCTGAAGAAGAGCATCGAGGCCGCCGGCCTGGACCCCGAGGCGCTGCCGCAATCCGATGCCAAGGCGATGGACTTCGGATCCGGTGGCGGCAGCAAGGCGAAGGCCTGGCGCGACATCTGGGGCGCGGGCCAGGGCGTGGGCCTGATGCACGACGCGCCGGCCGTGGCCGACGTGGTCGATCGCCTGAAGCGCGAGTACGACGCGGCCCGCTCGCGCATCGGGGCGCACTGAGGTCCGGTCCGCACGTCGATGAGGATCAAGCTGCGCCGCGCCCCGAAGGTCGTCGGCGAGACCGCCACCGCGCCGATCGGCACGCGCGCCGATCGCCGCAAGGTGATCGCGCAGTACATGGTGCCGAAGCGCCGGCTGACGACGTTCGCCGGTCGCGTCGCATCGCGCGAAGGCGGCCGCACGCCGCTGGCGACGATCCGCTGGTTCGTGCGCAAGTACGGCGTCGACATGGACGAGGCGGTCGAGCCCGACGTCGCGAAATACGCGAGCTTCAACGCGTTCTTCACGCGCGCGCTCCGGCCCGGCGCGCGGCCGCTCGCGCCGTCGACGCTGATCTCGCCGGTCGATGGATCGATCAGCCAGTTCGGACGCATCGAGCACGACCGGATCCTGCAGGCCAAGGGCCATCGCTTCTCGACGACCGCGCTGGTCGGTGGCGACCAGAAGCTGGCCAGGCACTTCCACGACGGGTCCTTCGCGACGCTGTACCTGAGCCCGCGCGACTACCACCGCATCCACATGCCGTGCGACGGCCGCCTGCTGCGGATGATCCACGTTCCGGGCGACCTGTTCTCGGTGAACCCGACCACCGCGCGCGGCGTGCCCGGCCTGTTCGCGCGAAACGAGCGCGTGGTGTGCGTGTTCCAGCGCTTGCGCGACGGCGGCTCGGCAGATGACCCGACCGACCTCTTCGTCGTGGTCCTGGTCGGCGCGACCATCGTCGGCAGCATGGCCACCGTGTGGCACGGCGTGATCAACGCGGTCCGTGCCAAGCGCGTGCGCGAGTGGCTCTACGGCGCGGGCGAAGCGGAAGACATCGTGCTGCGCCGGGGCGACGAGATGGGTCGTTTCCTGCTCGGCTCGACGGTCGTGCTGCTGTTCCCGCAGGAACCGCTGGCGTTCAACGCGGCCTGGGAGCCGGGCAAGGCGATCCGCTTCGGAGAAGCGATGGCCGACCGCGACACCGCCGGGCGGTGAACCGGTCGACCCTCACCGGCGGCAGGCTCGTCGAGCGTCCGTGCGGCCGTCGCGCGACGAATGCAAGCGCCGCTGACAATGCCGTGCGAGCGACCGGTTCCACAATCGCGTCTCACGAACCGGAGGTGTCATGGGTACGATCCTGAAGTCGATGGTGGTGGTGGTGGCCCTGGGTTTCATCACCGGGCAGTTGATCCGGATGCGCGTCCAACGGCGCTGAACGTCCGCAGGGATGGCGGCTGACGCCGCCGCGCGCGCCGGCGCGGCGCCCGGATCCGTTCAATGCGCCGCCGGCTCGAACAGCACGACGCGCGACACGTCCGACGCGGCGCGGTCCGACCGAGCGACGTGCCGGTCGAAGCGAGCTCCCGATAACAGCGTCCCGGCGACCACGAACCAGCCTTCGTGTCGCCAGCGGTTGACCGCGACCTTGACGAAGACCGGGACCGGCACGCGCTGGAGCGAGAGACGCGTCGACACGGCCGTCAGTTGCGGACCCACGCCGCACAGCATCACGTGCGGCGCGTCCGGGTTGAACGACTTCAGCAGGCACGCGGCGACGACCACGCCGTCCTTTTGCGGCAGGCAGGCGCGCTTGCTGCCGCCCACCGCGTCGTGGATCTCGCTTCGCGTGTAGTCGCGGCCGATGGTGAAGGACGGCGTCATGCGTCGCGTGCTCCGCAGCGACAGCGACGATCACGGCGTGGCACTCGAAACGACGACGGCTCGGCCGGGCGTTCGGCCGCGGTCCGTCGTTCGAACCGTCCACGCCCGTCGCGTCGGTCGCTCACCGCGCCAGACCGTCGGGCATCACGAGAATCGGCGTCGCGATCGCCGCGCGCAGGGTGGCCGCGGCGCTGTCGGCATCGGCGCGCTGGACGTACGGTCCGACGCGCACGCGGTACAGGCCGTTGCCGTCGATCACGTGGAGGCGCGATGCGAGCGCAGGGTCGATCTCGCGTCCGACGTGCGATGCGAAGCTGTCCGCGCCGGCCTTGCCCCGAAAGGCGCCGAGCTGCAGGTAGAAGCCGGTGCTGGTCGCGATCTCGGGTAACGCGGCGGGCGGCTGCCGGTCGGGCAGCGCGACGAGGTCGAGCGCCGGGTCGGTCGAAGCGTTCGTCACCGGCATCGCCATCGGCAACGGCAACGACCGCGACGCTGCGTCGACACGCATCGTCGGTGCCGGCGGCAACCCGGTGCCCGACGAGGCCGCGGCCAGGCCGGAAGCACCGGGCGCAGGTGCTCCGCTCGCTGCGATCAGCGGCGGGCGCGAGGTCGCGGGCGCCGGTCCGCTCGCGATCAACGCCTCGATCGTCAACGCATCGTCGCCCGACGAGGCCGGTGACGGCTGCGGTGACGGCCGCGCCGACGCCGGCAACGAAGTCGTCGCAGACGTCGTCGCGTTCTGCCCCATGACCGACGTGGTCACCCGCGGCGTCCCGCTCGACGACGGCATCGACGCCGCCAGCAGCGCCCCCGTCGTCGTCTGCGGGATGCGTCCTGCCGCGATGTCGACCGGCATCAGCATCTCGACCTCGATCAGGCCGCTGCCGCTGCTCAGGTACCCCACCTTGTAGGCCGCCGCGTACGACAGGTCCATCACGCGGTTGTGCAGGAACGGGCCGCGATCGTTGACGCGCACGATCACCGAGCGGCCGTTCTGCAGGTTGGTGACCAGCGCGTAGCAGGGGATCGGCAGCGTCGGATGCGCGGCCGTCATCGCGTACATGTCGTAGATCTCGCCCGACGACGTGCGCTGGCCGTGGAACTTGCGGCCGTACCACGAGCCGGTGCCGCGCTGCTTGTACGCCGCGCCCGACAGGTCGGGCACGTAGTCGACGCCGAAGACGTTGTAGGGCCGGTTGGCGCCGCTCGCGTATTTCTCGATGCGCGGCACGGCGTCGGGCAGCAGCTCGAGGTTGGCCGGCGGGCTGTCGCCCGGTCCGTCGTCGAGGTAGTAGCCGCCCCCCTTCCTCTGGGCGGGCGACGAAGGCGGCGTCGTCGAATAGCTGCCGGGCGGACGCGCAGGCGGCTCGACGGTCGATCGCACGGGGGCCGACGAGCAGCCGGCAAGAAGGACGGCGACCGCGCAGAGGCGCGTGATCGATCCGGCCGAACGAATGCCGGTCGGACGATGACCGACACCACCCGTCGCCGGTCCGTGCGTCGCGTCGCAGCGTGATCGCATCGTCAGGTTCCCGGCACGGACGCGGGCGAGAACAGCGTGTCGTCGATCGGCTCGTCGATGCGGATGTCGCGATGGACCTCGCGGAAGACGCTTTCCTGCATCACCGTGTCCATGCGCCGGACCAGGTGATCCTCGACACCGATCCACAGGTCGACCCGGTGGCGAACACCCGATCCGGTCACGGGTCGACAGCGCACGCGATCGACCGATTCGTCGGCGAGCAGTCGCGGCGACGACAGCGCGAGCACCGACGTTCCGGAAACCTCGCCTTCGACCCGAAGCGTCGGCAACAGCAGCGTCGCGATCGTGCGCGCCGTGCCGAGCGACATACCGGTGGCCCCTGCGATGCCGGTCGCGAGCGACGGCTGGACGCTCGTCGTCGAGCCGCCTCGAAAGTCGCCGAGCGACGTCGTGACGCGATGACCATCGGCGACCGGAACGGAACGGCTCTTCGACCCGGAGAAGCTCTCGCTGCACAGCAATCGCATCCGGTCGGGACGCACGAACACGGTCGCGAAGACGGTGTCGTCGCTGCTGTCCACGCCGGCCGACCCGGTATCCCGACGGGACCGCGGCGCGGCGTAGGCGGCCCTCGTGCGCTCGATGGTCGACGACGCATCGTCCGTCGCCACCGCGACCGACGCCCAGCCGGACCACGACACCGCTACGAACTTCGACACCCTCGTCATGGAGGTCCTCGCGCCCATGCCGTCGCAACGACGGCCGATCAGGTCTGCACGATCTTCTGATGCCGCTGCACGCTCATCAGGATGCCGGCGCCGATGCCCAGCGTGACCAGCGCCGTGCCGCCGTAGCTCATGAACGGCAGCGGCACGCCGACCACCGGCAGGATGCCCGACACCATGCCCATGTTGACGAACGCGTAGGTGAAGAAGATCAGCGTGATCGAGCCGGCCAGCAGGCGCGCGAAGTAGGTCGGCGCGTTGGCCGCGATGACCAGCCCGCGGAAGATCAACGCACTGTAGAGCAGCAGCAGCAGCATCACGCCGATGAAGCCGAACTCCTCGGCGTACACGGCGAGGATGAAGTCGGTGGTGCGCTCGGGAATGAAGTCGAGGTGGGTCTGCGTGCCCTTCATGTAGCCCTTGCCGGTCACGCCGCCCGAGCCCACCGCGATCGCCGACTGGATGGTGTGGAAGCCGCGACCGAGCGGGTCGGTGGTCGGGTCGAGCAGCGTGCAGATGCGCTGCTTCTGGTAGTCGTGCATGCCGGGCCAGTTCACCTCGGGCTGGCAGATGCGGTCGCCCACGAAGATCAGTGCGGTCGCCCCGATCACGGCGGCCACCAGCACCGGCACGATCAGCTTCCACGACAGGCCCGCGAAGTAGATGACGTAGACGCCGGCCGCGAGCACCAGCAGCGCGGTGCCGAGATCCGGCTGCTTCGCGATCAGGCCGACCGGCACGACCAGCATGACCCCGGCGAAGACGAAGTCGCGCAGCCGGATCATCGTCTCGCGCTTCTGGAAGTACCACGCGAGCATCAACGGCACGCCGATCTTGAGCAGCTCGGACGGCTGGATCTGCAGCGACCCGACGGTCAGCCAGCGCCGCGCGCCGTTCTTCACCGTGCCGGCCACGAACACCGCGACCAGCAGCAGCACGCCGATGGTGTAGACGGGAATCGCGAAGCGCATCATCTTCTGCGGCGACAGGTTGGCGATGAACCACATCATCAGAAAGGCCGCGATGAAGTTGCGCACCTGGCCTTCGAAGCGACCGGGGAAATCGTAGCCCGCGCTGTACAGCGTGACCAGCGAGAACGCCGCGAGCAACACCAGGATCAGCGAAAGCGCCGGGTCGAACACGAAGACGTACGGCTTCATCCGTCGCCACGTCGACAGCAGCGGCGCGTCGTTCTGGATGCGGTACGAAGACGTGGCCACGAGCGATCCGGTCCCGTCAGTCCGGCTCTTCGGGCGAGTCGGGCACTTCGTCGACCGGCTTCTTCGGATCGACCGGCACCTGGCCGAGCAGGTAGTAGTCGATGGCGCGGCGCGCGATCGGTGCCGCCGAGGCCGCGCCGAAGCCGCCGTTCTCGACCAGCACCGCGAGCGCGATCTTCGGATGGTCCGCCGGCGCGAACGCGATGAACCACGCGTGGTCCTTCAGCCGGGCCCCGACCTTGGCGTCCTTGTACTTCTCGTTTTCCTTGATCTGGAACAGCTGCGCGGTGCCGGTCTTGCCGCCCGACGTGTAGGGCGCGCCGCGAAACGCCGTGGCGCCGGTGCCGCCGGTGTTGACCCCCACCATCGCGCTGCGGATGAAGTCGACGTTCTTCTGCTGCAGCGGGATGCGGAAGCTCTCGCCGGGCACCGTCGGCGTGCGTTCGCCGGTGCGGGCGCTCTCGATCTCCTTGACGAGATGCGGCTTCATCACCACGCCGTCGTTGGCGAGCGTGGCGACCGCGTGCGCGAGCTGCAGCGGCGTGTACGCGTTGTAGCCCTGGCCGATGCCGATCGAGATGGTGTCGCCGGGGAACCAGCGCTTTTGCTCCGGCTTCCGGAACGCCGCCTTCTTCCACTCGGTCGACGGCAGCACGCCGCGCCGCTCGCCCTCGAGGTCGATGCCGGTGATCTGGCCGAAGCCGAACGGCTTCAGGAAGCTGGAGATCATGTCGATCGGCATGTCGGCCGCCAGCATGTAGTAGTAGGTGTCGCACGAGGCGACGATCGACTTGTACATGTCGACGGTGCCGTGGCCGCCCTCCTTGTCGTCGCGAAAACGGTGGGCGCCGAAGTTGAAGTAGCCCGGGTCGAAGATGGTCTGCTGCGGCGTGCGCTTGCCGTTCTCAAGGGCGGCCAGCGCGAGGTAGGGCTTGAAGGTCGAGCCCGGCGGATAGGTGCCGGCCAGCGGCCGGTTGATCAGCGGCTTGTCGATCGATTCGTTGAGCGCGCGCCAGTTCTCGGCATCGATGCCTTCGACGAAGAGGTTGGGGTCGAAGCTCGGTCGCGACACGAACGCGAGGATGTCGCCGCTCGCCGGTTCGATCGCGACCAGCGCGCCGCGGCGGTCGCCGAACGCCTCCTCCACCAGCTGCTGCAGCTTGATGTCGATCGACAGCACGAGGTTGTCGCCCGACAGCGCCGGCGTGCGCGACAACGTACGCACCGCTCGACCGGAGGCCGTGACCTCGACCTCCTCGACGCCGGTGGTGCCGTGCAGCTGCGGCTCGTACTTCTTCTCGAGGCCGTCCTTGCCGATGTAGTCGGTGCCCTGGTAGTTGGTCAGCAGGTCGACGCCCTCCTGTTCCTCGCGTTCCTCGAGCCGGTCGAGGTCCTTGTCGCTGACGCGGCCGATGTAGCCGATGACGTGCGCCGCGCTGTCGCCGAGCGGGTACTGGCGGAACAGGCGGGCCTGCACCTCGACGCCCGGAAAGCGATAGCGCTGGCCGACGAAGCGCGCGATCTCCTCTTCGGTGAGACGCGTGCGGATCGGGATGCCTTCGAAGGTCTTGGTCTCCTCCAGCAGCTTCCTGAAGCGCCGCCGGTCGCGGCTTTCGATCGGGATGACTTCGCCCAATGCCTCTATGGTCGCGTCGAGGTTGGCGACCTTCGACGGCGTGATCTCGAGCGTGTAGGCCGAGTAGTTGCGCGCCAGCACCACCCCGTTACGGTCGGTGACGATGCCGCGGTTCGGCGCGATCGGCACGAGCGAGATGCGGTTCTCGTCGGCGCGCGCGGCGTAGTTGTCGTGACGCACGATCTGCAGCGTCAGATAGCGCACGACCAGCAGGCCGAAACAGATCAGCACGAACAGCATGCCGGCGATCAGCCGCAGCCGGAAGAAGTACAGCTCGCGCTGGGTGTCCTTGAATTCGGTCATGGCATCAGGCAGGACGGCGCGTCGGATCGGCGCATCGGATCGTTCATCGGATCGTTCATCGGATCGGTCATCAGATCGGCCTCGTCTCGTCGCGCTCGAGCGGCCGACGTTGCGGGGCCAGCAACAACCAGCTGGCGAGCGGCCATAGCAGCGCGGTGGTGACGGACTCGAGGAACATCGTCCAGCCGGGGAATGGCGCGCCGATCACGAGACGCACCACCAGGACAACACACTGCGCGACGAAGAACAGCGGCAGGACCTGCAGCGCCTGGAAGAACACCGGGAACGAGACCACCCGCCGGTGCAGCATGATGGCCCCGTACGACAACAACGTGTAGGCCAGCGCGTTCTCGCCCAGGCGCGCGGCCGCATGCACGTCCATCAACAGGCCCACCAGGAACGCGACGCCGATGCCCACGCGCCGCGGCTGGTGGATGTTCCAGAACACCAGCACCAGCGCGACGAAGTCCGGGATCGCCATCAGGCGTCCCCACGGCATCAGGTTGAGGATGAAGGCGACCAGCAACGACGCCGCGATGAAGGCCGGGTTGACCGGCCGCAGCAGGTACTGCTTGTTCGCACGCGACCCGCCGCTCGACAGCGCGGACGCTGGCGGCGGCATCGGCACGCGCGTCCTCATGGCAGCTTGCCGCGCTTCTTCGCGGGCGGCGGCGACGGCTCGTCGGCGGGCCGCGCGACCGGCCTGTCGATCAAAAGAATCAGCACGTGACGGTTGCGCTCGGTCCCGCCGACCGGCGCGCAGAGGATGCGCGCGAACTGGTACGCCGCGTTGCGCTCGACGCTCACCACGCGAGCCACCGGCAGGCCGTCGGGGAACACGCCGTCGAGACCCGACGTCGCCAGCAGGTCGTCTTTCCGGACGTCGACGTTCGACGGCATGAAGCGGAGATCGATCTGGCCCGCCGGTCCACCGGCCGAGTTGCCGTAGGCGATGCCGCGCACACCGGTGCGCACGTTCTGCACGGCGATGGCCTGCTCGCGATCGGTGAGCAAGGTGATCTCCGACGACAGCGGGAACACGCGGGTGATCTGCCCGACCACGCCCGACTCGTCGATCACCGGCTGGCCGCGATCGACGCCGTCGTTCGAGCCGCGGTCGACGATCACCTTCCGCGAGAACGGATCGCGCGCGTCGTAGAGGATCTCGGCCGCGACCGACTTGACCTGCAGGCCCTCGCGCAGGCCGGCCAGCTTCCGCAGGTGCACGTTCTCGGCTTCGAGCGACTCGGCGCGGAGCGCCGTCTGCGCCAGCGCGTTCTTCTCGCGCGACAGCTGCAGGTTCTCGGCCTCGACGCGGTCGAGCGCGCGAAGGTAACCGAACAGGTTGCCGGCCCACTGCGTCGGCGCGAGCACGCCGCGCTGCACCGGGTACAGCGCGGTGCCGAGCGCGGTGCGCACGTAGCGCAGCGCGTCGAAGCGCGTGTCGGTGACGAGCAGGGTCAAGGCGAGGACGGCGAAGAAGAACAGGCGCGCGAAGGCCGAAGGGCCCTGCTTGAAGAGAGGCGGAGCGACCTGATCCATCTCAGGCCCTTGGACGCATGACGCCGCTTGCGGAACGAAGTGCTTAGAAAGCGCCCGTGGACCGTAGCGAGCGCGTCGAGGTCGCGGCGAGACGCGGAGCCGTACGCGAGTACGGCGAGCACCGGGGCTGCAACATCGTCGTGCTCGGTCGGTTCATGGGCACTTTCTCACTCGTTCGTGAAGATGCTGCCCAGCTTGTCCATGCGCTCGAGCGCCATGCCGCAGCCGCGCACCACGCAGGTCAACGGGTCTTCCGCGACCACGACCGGCAGGCCGGTCTCTTCCATCAGCAGCCGGTCGAGGTCGCGCAGCAGCGCGCCGCCCCCCGTCAGCATCATGCCCTTGTCGGCGATGTCGGCGCCCAGTTCGGGCGGCGTCTGCTCGAGCGCGCTCTTCACGGCCGACACGATGTTGTTGATCGGGTCGGTGAGCGCCTCGAGGATCTCGTTGCTGCTGATGGTGAACGAGCGCGGCACGCCTTCGGACAGGTTGCGGCCCTTGACCTCCATCTCCTTGACCTCGGAGCCCGGAAAGGCCGAACCGATCTGCTTCTTGATGGCTTCGGCCGTCTGTTCGCCGATCAACATCCCGTAGTTGCGGCGGATGTAGTTGATGATGGCCTCGTCGAACTTGTCGCCGCCCACCCGCACGCTGCCCTTGTAGACCATGCCGCCGAGCGAGATGACGCCGACCTCGGTCGTGCCGCCGCCGATGTCGACGACCATCGACCCGGTCGCCTCCGACACCGGCAGGCCGGCACCGATGGCGGCGGCCATCGGCTCCTCGATCAGGTACACGTTGGACGCGCCGGCGCCCAGCGCCGCGTCGCGGATGGCGCGCTTCTCGACCTGCGTGGAGCCGCACGGCACGCAGATGATGATGCGCGGGCTGGGGCTGAACAGCCGCGACTCGTGGACCATCTTGATGAACTGCTTGATCATCTGCTCGGTGACCACGAAGTCGGCGATCACGCCGTCCTTCATCGGGCGGATGGCCTCGATGTTGCCGGGCACCTTGCCGAGCATCGCCTTGGCTTCCTTGCCGACGGCCTGGATCGCCTTCTTGCCGTTGGGGCCGCCTTCCTGGCGGATGGCGACGACCGACGGCTCGTCGAGGACGATGCCCTTGCCGCGCACGTAGATCAGGGTATTGGCGGTGCCGAGGTCGATCGCGAGGTCGGTCGACAGGTAGCTGCGGAGGAATCCGAACATGGATGTGTCCTGCTGATGTCTTGCGGACCGCGGCCGGGCCGGGTCGCGGAAAGCACGTCCGCCGACCTCGCCGCGGGCTGCGGGAAATCATTCTGGTCTGACCCGACGGCTCGGCACGCCTCGCGCGTCTGAGCGCGTCGATGAGGCAGCGGAAGGATCGGGGAGGGCTGATCGAGGACACGATCGCATGAATGCACGACACGAACGCCTCAAATTGACCGCGGATAATACCCTATAATCACCGGCCCTTGACCGACGTTGCGGGATTTTGGCTGCAACGCGCTGGCCGAAGCGCCGACCGTCGCGTGAGGCGAAGCGTACCCCCGCTCGACACTCGCCGGCGACGGTCGTCGATTCATCGCAGCCCTCTCATGACCTTCTCCCACGGCGACGTCACGCGCATCGCGAAGCTGGCGCGGATCGCACTGACCGAAGCGGAAACCGCGGCCACCGCGCACCAGCTCGACCGCGTGTTCGCGCTGATCGAGACGCTGCAGGCCGTGGACACCACCGGCGTCGAACCGCTCACCACGCCGCTCGCGGCACTGGCCGCGTTCCCGTTGCGGCTGCGCGACGACGCGGTGACCGACACCGATCGACGGATCGACTTCCAGCGTCCCGCACCCAGCGTCGAGGACGGCCTGTATCTCGTGCCGAAGGTGATCGAGTGACGCGCTGCCCGACGATGGCGGGCGGCCGGTCGCGACGGGCGCCGCAGGATCGACGCCGTGCATGACGCCACGCTCCGCCAGCTGGCCGAGGCGCTCGCGGCGCGCGAGATCTCGAGCGTCGAGCTGACGCAGCTCTACCTCGAGCGCATGACCCGGCATCGCGACCTCAACGCGTTCATCGACACGTCGAGCGCGGTGTCGCTCGCGCAGGCGCGCGCCGCGGACGCCCGCATCGCCGCCGGCGATGCGCCGCCGCTGACCGGCATCCCGATCGCGCACAAGGACATCTTCGCCACCCGCGACTTCCGCTCCACCGCCGGGTCGCGCATGCTCGAGCACTACACCAGCCCGTTCGACGCGACGGTGGTGGCACGGCTCGCGGCCGCCGGGCTCGTCACGCTCGGCAAGGCCAACTGCGACGAGTTCGCGATGGGGTCGTCGAACGAGCATTCGTACTTCGGCCCGGTGCGAAACCCATGGGACCGAAGCGCGATCCCGGGCGGCACCTCGGGCGGTTCGGCCGCCATCGTCGCCGCCCGTCTGGCGCCGGCCGCGACCGGCACCGACACCGGCGGCTCGATCCGCCAGCCCGCGTCGATGTGCGGCGTGACGGGACTGAAGCCCACCTACGGCCGCGTGTCGCGCTGGGGCATGATCGCCTACGCGTCCAGCCTCGACCAGGGTGGTCCGCTGGCGCAGACGGCCGAGGATTGCGCGCTGCTGCTCAACCACATGGCCGGCTTCGACGAGCGCGACGCGACCAGCGTCGAGCGACCGGTCGAAGACTTCACGCGGCACCTCGCGGCGCCGTCGTCCCCGCGGCCGCTGCAGGGCCTCCGCATCGGCCTGCCGCGGGAGTTCTTCGGGGCCGGCACGTCGCCCGACGTCGAGGCCGCCGTGCGCGCCGCGCTCGCCGAATACGAGCGCCTCGGGGCCACGCTGGTCGACCTGTCGCTGCCGCGCACCGGGCTGTCGATCCCCGCGTACTACGTGATCGCACCGGCCGAGGCGTCGTCGAACCTGAGCCGCTTCGACGGCGTGCGCTACGGCCATCGGGCGGCCGACTACGACGGACTCGACGCGATGTACTCGAAGACCCGGGCCGAAGGCTTCGGCTGGGAGGTCAAGCGCCGTATCCTGATCGGCGCCTACGTGCTGTCGCACGGCTACTACGACGCCTACTACCTGCAGGCGCAGAAGCTGCGGCGCCTGATCGTCGACGACTTCCAGAACGCGTTTCGCGGCATCGACGGCCCGGGCTGCGACGTCGTCATGGGACCGGTGGCACCCACCGTGGCGTGGGACCTCGGCACCCCGTCGGACGACCCGCTCGCCGAATACCTCGCCGACATCTTCACGCTGTCGACCAGCCTCGCCGGGCTGCCGGGCATGTCGATCCCCTGCGGCTTCGGCGAGCGGGGCCGTCCGGTCGGGCTGCAGATCATCGCGAACTACTTCGACGAAGCGCGCCTGCTCGACATCGCCCATCGCTTCCAGCAGGCGACCGACTGGCACGCCCGCATGCCGCAGGGCTTCGCGTGAGGCGGTCGAGCGGCACGGCGCGGCGCGGATCGCATGCTCGCTCGCTCGCCCGGGCGAGCGGCAGCCATGCGCTCGTCGTCGCGCTCGGCGTCCTGACCGCCTGCGCCTCGCGTCCCACGCCGATCGCGTACCACCCGATCTCGATCGACGGCCGCTGCGTGCAGCGCGAGGAAGACGGCTTCCGGGAAGACGCCCGGCTGGTCGTCGACGACAACCGCGTGCGCGCGATCGACTGGCAGCTGTGGGTGGGCGAGCGCGGCACCTGTCGCTTCGCGCTCGCCGACTTCCGCCAGACGCGCGAGAAGCCCCAGGTCGAGCTGCTCGCCAACGACCGCAGCGGTTGCCGCCTGTTCGTGTGGCAGGAGCCCGGCCGCGTGACGCTGGCCCACGCCGACTGCGAGGCCCGCTGCACCGCCGGCATCTACGACGAGGCGTGGCCGGTCCTGTTCGACGCGGCCAGCGGCGGTTGCTCACAGGTCCGTTGACGCGCAGCCATCGCTCGATCGACGCGCCCGCGCGCCACGCGCTTCGCCGACCTCTCCATGACCCTGTCCACCTGGCTCACCTTCTTCGTCGCGAGCTGGCTGATCAGCCTGTCGCCGGGCGCGGGCGCGATCTCGTGCATGGGCAACGGCATGCGTTACGGCTTTCGTCGCTCGATCCCCAACATCGTCGGGCTGCAGGTCGGTGCGCTGATCCTGATCGCGATCGTGGCCGGCGGGCTCGGCGCCGTGCTCGCGACCAGCGCGGTCGCGTTCGCCGCGATCAAGTGGTTCGGTGTCGCCTACCTGCTGTGGCTCGGCATCGCGCAGTGGCGCGCCGAGGCCCGGCCGCTGCAGCTCGCGGCGTCCGCACCGATGTCCGGTGGAGCGATGTTCCTGCGCGCCGTGCTGATCAACCTCGGCAACCCGAAGGGCATCGTCTTCATGCTCGCGGTGCTGCCGCAATTCATCGACCCGCGGGCCGCGCAGTGGCCGCAGTTCGCGTGGTGCGCGGTCAGCCTGTTCGTCACCGACGCGTTCGTGATGAGCGGCTACACGCTCCTCGCGGCGCGCGTGTTCTCGACGCTGCGCGAGCCGCATCACATCCGCTGGATGCACCGGGTCTTCGGCAGCCTGTTCGTCGGTGCCGCGCTGCTGCTGGCGACGTTCCGGGGGCGGCTGACGTGAGCGACAGGGGGCGCGAAGTGGCACACGACGCCAGGCGTAAAGCGGCGCACGACGCGGCGCGTGAAGTGGCGCACGACGCGATGCACGATGCAAATTACGCGGGTCGACGGCTGCGACGCCTCGCGGCCGTGGGCGTCATGGCCGCCGTCGCGCTGTGCCTCCACTCGGCACCGGCCGGCGCCGAACCGAAGCAGGTCGCCTGCACGACGGCGACCGCGGACCCGCGGGTCACCGTCGACGACCGCATCGATGTCGCGCTGGAAGGCGGCACGCTGCAGTCGCTGCACTGGACGGTGGACCGCAACGAGCACGACGGGCGCGCGGTGGCCCATGTCTTCGCGTGCGAGCTCACCATCGACGCGTCGCGCTTCACGATCGATCGCACGCGCCGCGGATGGCTCGCGGTCGCGCGCGACGATCGCGCGTGTCGCGTCCAGATCCTCGGCACGGGCACGCATCTGGCCCTCGTCCCGCAATGTCGTTCGGGTTGCCAGGCCGGCGGCCGTTATCGATCGCTCGCGATCAACGTCGACAGTGGCCTCTGCCGGCCGCTCGACGATCGGTCACAGGGAGCAGGACCATGAACTGGGAAGTCGTCATCGGCCTCGAGACGCACACGCAGTTGTCGACGCGCTCGAAGATCTTCAGCGGCGCGTCCACCGCGTTCGGCGCCGAACCCAACTCGCAGACCGCGCCGGTCGACCTGGCGTTGCCCGGAGCGTTGCCGGTCTTGAACCGCGGCGCCGTGGAACGGGCGATCCGCTTCGGTCTCGCGATCGGCGCGACCGTCGCGCCGCTGTCGATCTTCGCGCGGAAGAACTACTTCTATCCGGATCTTCCGAAGGGCTACCAGATCAGCCAGTACGAACTGCCGGTGGTGCAGGGCGGCCGCGTGTCGTTCGTCGTCGAGCAGGCGGGCGGCGCGGTGACGAAGACCATCCGTCTCACCCGCGCCCATCTCGAGGAGGATGCCGGCAAGTCGCTGCACGAGGACTTCGTCGGCTTGCACGGCGAGAAGAGCAGCGGCATCGACCTCAATCGCGCGGGCACGCCGTTGCTCGAGATCGTGACCGAGCCCGAGCTGCGTTCGTCGGCCGAGGCGGTGGCGTACGCGAAGGCGTTGCACGGCCTCGTGACGTGGCTCGGCATCTGCGACGGCAACATGCAGGAGGGCTCCTTCCGCTGCGACGCCAACGTGTCGGTGCGGCCTCTGGGCGAGACGCGACTCGGCACGCGCTGCGAGATCAAGAACCTCAACTCGTTCCGCTTCATGCAGCAGGCCATCGACTACGAGGTCGAGCGGCAGACCGCGCTGATCGAGGACGGCGGCACGGTGATCCAGCAGACGCTGCTGTTCGATCCCGACCGTGGCGCGCACGGCGAGACCCGGCCGATGCGCAGCAAGGAAGACGCGCACGACTACCGCTACTTCCCCGACCCCGACCTGCCGCCGCTGGTGATCGCGCCGGAGTGGATCGAGCGCGTGCGCGCGGCCATGCCCGAGTTGCCGGCCGCGATGCGCGAACGGCTGACGACGGATCACGGGCTGTCGGCCTACGATGCGCAGACGCTGACCGCGACGAAGGACGTGGCGGCCTACTTCGACGCCGTCGTCGCACTGCTCGGTGCGGGGCACGCGAAGCAGGCCGCCAACTGGATCATGGGCGACGTGTCGGCCGCCGTGAACGAGCGCGGCGGAGACTGGTCGTCACCGCCGATCGATGCGACGACGCTGGCCGCGCTGATCGACCGCGTGGCCGGCGGCAGGATCAACGCGAAGCAGGCCCGGACGTTGTTCACCGAACTGGCGAGCGGCGGGGTGGCGTCGCCGTCGTCCGCGAACCCGCGGGCCGGCGGCTTCGAGGCGCGTCTCGTCGACCTCGACGCGCTGATCGCCGAGCGCGGTCTCGAGCAGATCTCCGACAGCGGCGCCCTCGAAGCCGCGATCGACGACATCCTGGCCCGCAGTCCGGCGCAGCTTGCCGACTACCGGGCCGGCAAGGACAAGCTGTTCGGCTACTTCGTGGGCCAGGCGATGAAGGCGACCGGCGGCAAGGCGGATCCGCAACAGCTGAACGCGTTGCTGAAGGGGAGGCTCGCGGGTTGACGCCGCGCGGCGGACGCGGCCCTCTGCGCGAGCCGAGACGTCGCTCGGCGCGACGGCGAGCGTCAACGCCCAGGCCAAGGACAAGTCCGGTGCCA
>CAHJXF010000024.1 GCA_903644065.1 Betaproteobacteria bacterium | reverse complement strand
GCTGCGCATTCGTCGCCGGTCGGGCGTCGCCTTCCGGTGCCGCCGGTGGCGCGCGGTCCGGATCGGGCGGCGGGCTCTGCCCGTACACGCGCCCGGTCGGCCCCACGGCCCGGGTCATCAGTTCGCTGGTGTACCCACCGCCGGCACTGACGTCGAGCACGACCATGCCGGGGCGTACACCGATGAACGAGAGGAACTCGGCCGGCTTGCGCCGCGCGTCGTTGTCGCGATCGGCGGCACTGCGGTCGGGACTCGCGACGATCGCGGCGATGCGGTCCGGCGACAGCACGGGCGAAAGCGACGGCGAGCGGTCGACGGCGGCGCAGGCAGCGAGCGACACCGCGCCGAGCAGCGACAGGAACGTGCGACGAACACGGCAGGACGGGGTCATGGCAGGCGAGGAGATCGAGCGAGATTGCATGCCCGCATGATGCGCTCGTCGCCCGCCTGCGGTCCCGCTCGACGTCAGAAGATCGTCGTCAGCTCGAAGCCGGCCTCGACGCCTTCCGGCATCATGGTCTGCGACGGATCGTCGAGTTCGTAGCGGTTGCGGCCGCCGTTCTTCGCGCAGTAGAGCGCCGTGTCGGCGCGCTTGACGAGCTCCTCGACGCGCTGCGGGCCGCCGGTGTAGGCCGCCACGCCAATGCTGACGGTGATCGCCAGCGTGGTGCCCGACAGTTCGAACTCGGGCCGCATGGCGCGCAGGATTTTCCGGGCGATCGAGCGCACGTCGTCGATGCTGCGCAGCCCTTCCGCGATGACGACGAATTCGTCGCCGCCCAGTCGCGCCACGACGTCTGCGCCGCGCACGGCCCGCACCAGGCGTGTCGCGAAGGCGTGCAGGAAACGATCGCCGACCGGATGGCCGTGTTCGTCGTTGATCGACTTGAAGCGATCGACGTCGAGGTACAGCAGCGCCATCGCGGACCCGTGGTCCTGGGTCCGCTGCATCGCCTGCTCGATGGCGACCTCGAAACCGGCGCGATTGAGCACGCCGGTCAGCGCGTCGGCATGCACCAGCTGCGACAGGCGTTGCTGCTCGACCTTGTGATCGGTCACGTCCTGATGGATGAAGTGATAGCCGGTCAGCGCGCGATCGTCGTCGTACTGCGGGATCAGCTTGACGACGAAGTGCGCGGGACGCACGCCGGCGTTGCTCGCGAGTTCGAAGACCTGCGTCTCGCCGCTCGCCGCGCGCTCCAGGTAGGGCAGGTAGCGCTCGAAGGCATCGTCGCCGACCATCTCGGCGATCGACTTGCCGACGATGCTCGAGCGCTCGGCGCCGAAGTGGACCTCGTAGAGCGAGTTGACGAAGCGATAGCGATACTCGCGGTCGATGAAGGAGACCATCACCGGCAACGCGTCCGCGATCGACAGCATGCGGGCTTCGCTGGAGCGGATCGTCGCCGCGGCCTCGACCGCCGCGCTGATGTCGTGCAGCAGGCTGGAGAAGAACTCGATCTTCCCCTGGACGTTGCGATGCGCGGTCACGGTGTGGTCGGCCGGGATCTCGCGGCCGTGCCGATCGATGACCGCGGTCTGGCCGACCCACGTGCCGTTGGCCAGCGCCGCCGGGATCGCCTCGCGCTGCAGCCGCTCGATCACCCACGCGGGACAGTAGTCGAGCATCGTGGTGTGGCGCAGGTCCTCGTTGAGATCCTTGCCGGTCTTCGTGCGACCCGAGGCGTTCAGGTAGGTGACGCGCCCCTGGGCGTCGGTCATGGTCACGAAGTCCTGGGTGCTCTCGAGGATCGCGACCAGTCGACGGCGGTCCTGGTCGGACGCCACCCGCTCGCCTTCCGAGCGACGCTGCTCGCGGAGCATCGCGTTGAAGGCGATCGCCACCTGCCCGACCTCCGCGACCCCGGCCGTGGCGAAGCGGGTACCCGCCGGATCCTTCGCGATCGCCTCGACCTCGCGACGCAACTTCGTCAGCGGTCGCAGCATCTGCCAGGCGAACGACCACACCAGCGGCAGCACGATCAACGCCGCGGCGACGGCGATCTCCAGGATCCGCTGTCGCGCCCGATCGATCGCCGCGTCGGCTTCCGCGTGCGGCAGGACCGCGACGAGACGCCAATGCTGCATCGACAACGGGCGATAGCTGATCAGCGCCTCGTCGTGGTCGCCGAACGCGCCGATCTCCACGCCCGGGACGCGGGCCTCGAGCACGCGAAGCATCGCCGGGGTCGTGGCCGATACCGGCTGCATCAGTCGCGCCGGATCGGGGTGCGACAGGTAGAACGATCGCGGGCCGTCGGTCACCACCGTGAAGAAGCCGCTCGTGCCGACGCGTGCGGTCGACAACGTGCCGAGCATCTTCGGCTGGCCGAGCGACAGGACGCCGACCATCACGGCCACCACCGTCCCGTCGGCACCGAGCACGGGCGCGGCGACGCTGATCACCGGCTTGCCGTCGAGGCGGCTGCGGACGGGATCGGAAATCGACGAACGCCTGGTCGCCAGCGCATCGCGGAAGTACGGTCGATCGCCCACGTCGAGGCCGACGGCCCCGGCCTTGACCGGGAAGATCGCCATGACGCGGCCGGCCGGTTCGACCAGGATCAGGTCGTCGAAGATCTGCAGCAGTGCCGGGTGCTGGGCCTCGAAGGCGATGAACGCGCCTTCCCCGGCGATGGCCTCGGCCGGCATCGCCGCCGCGGAGACCGCCAGCGAATCGACGGCCAGCTTCAAGCGGGCATCGATGTCCTCGGCGGCGCGCGTCACGAGGGCGAGCTGCTGGCTCGACACGGTGGCGATCAGGTCGTGCTGCACGGACCGCATCGAGATCGCGCCGATGCCGACGACGAGCGCGAGCGCGCCGATCGACATGCCGATCGCGAAGCGGAACTTGAGGCTGAGCTGATTCATCCGAAACCCACGAGCGACCGCCGGAGCAGGGGTCGAACGCACGAGCTCCTCTGCCGACCGTCAGTCTTCCACCGCGGGCCCGCGGTGCAAGCGCCGATCAGGAGGAAAAAGCCGCGGTATTTCGCGGCGCGCCAATGGCGCCGGTTAGATGCGCTTCAGCAGTTCCGCCTTCTTGGCCGCGAACTCCGATGCGTCGACGATGCCGCGCGCGTGCAGGGCCGCCAGCTTCTCGAGCGCGACGAAGGGATCGGCGGCGAGCGGCGCGGGTGGAGCGGGTCGAGTGGCGAGCGCGCGATCGTCCGCCGCGTGCGACGGCGGGTCGGCGGTCTCGCCGTCCGGCTCGCCATGCGCTCCGGCACCCGCACGGGTCGGTGCATCGCGCGTCGTCGCGTCGGTGTGGTCGTCCAGCGCTGTATCGGCGCGATCCCGTTTGGCTCCGTCGGCGCGGTCGTGGGGCGTCGCCGCCTCGCCGTCGACGACCGGCAACTGCGCGAGGTCGACGGGTCCGGACTGGCTCGTGAAGGTCAGCGAGTCGGACGCGCCCTGGGCCTGCGCGACGCCGCCGATCCGCAACGAGCCGGTGTCGCGGATCGTGACCCGACGGCCGTCGTCGATCGCGAGACGCCGCGAGCCGGCGAACCAGGCGTAGCGCAACGCGTTCTGCGACCCGCTGATCGTCGGGACGCCGAGCGCCGTCGGATACCACGAGCGCTCCGCGTCCGCGCCCGTCGGCGGCCCGGCCGCGTCGGGCCCGAGGCTGCGACCGGTCACGTTTGTCGCGAGCCGCTCGCAGAGCGCGCCGACCCGTCGCTCGAGTGCACGGTCGCGACTGCCGATCATCAGCAGGCCGCCCCGCATCCACTGGCCGGGGCCGCCGAACTCCGAATGGTCGAACTGCGCCATCGAACCGCCGCCCCGCTCGACGCTGCGGCGCATCGATTCGACCGCCGCGGCGCTGAACCCGGTCTCGTGCGCGATCGCGTCGACCGGCATCGTTTCTTCGGACTGCATCATCGTGGCCTCCTTCGATCCGGAAGGCATGGACCACCGGCGGTCCACGGCGTTCCGTGACGGAGAGTCGGGCGCGTTTCGCGCGGCGTCCCTGCGGCTCGACCTTCGCACCCGGCTTCGCCGACCCGTGCGACATACAATCGCGCGCCGCCGCACATCGATTCGACAGTGACGTGCAGGGTCGCTCACCCGCCTCGCAAGACCGGGCGGGACGCGCATCCGTGGCCACCCGTTCGTTCGAGACGCCCGCCGGAGAATCCTTGAAGCTCTACTACATGCCGTCCGCCTGTTCGCTGTCCGTGCAGATCACGTTGCACGAGCTCGGAACCGCCTACGACAAGGTCCTCGTCGACAGCCGCTCGAAGACCCTGCCGGACGGCAGCGACTATCGCGCCATCCATCCGCGCGGCCAGGTCCCGCTGCTCGAACTGGACGACGGCACGCGCCTGAGCGAAGGACCGGTGATCGTGCAATACCTGGCGGACCGGCAGCCGGGTGGCGACCTGCTGCCGGCGCCCGGCACGATGGCGCGCTATCGCGCCCTGGAGTGGCTCAACTACCTCACGTCCGAAGTCCATCAGCGCTTCTATCCGCTGTTCAAGTTCGGAGCGTTCCCCGACGAGGCGAAGGGCGCGCTGCGCGCCGATCTCGACCAGCGGCTCGCGTTCGTCGCCGACCGGCTCGGCCCGCAACCGTGGCTGATGGGCGATACCTTCTCCGCGGCGGACGGCTACCTCTTCACGATGTTGCGCTGGACCGGCTTCCTGAAGGTCGACCTGGCGCGCTGGCCGAACCTCGTGGTCTATCGCGAGCGGGCCGCGGCCCGGCCCGCCGTGCAGGCCGCGATGCGCGACGCCGGCCTGGTCAGGGCCTGATGATCGCTGCCGGTCGCCCATGACGCGGTCGCGCGTCGACGCGCTCGACGGCCTCGCGATCGGCCTGATGCTGGGTTGCTGCGTGCTGTGGGGCCTGCAGCAGGTCGTCGTGAAGGCCACGCTGCCCGCGTTGCCCGCCTTCCTGCAGGCGGCCGTGCGCTCCGCGATCGGCGCGGTCCTCGTGTTCGCGTGGTCGAAGTCGCGCGGCATCGCCCTCTTCTCGCGGGACGGATCGCTGCTGCCCGGCGTCGTCGCGGGCCTGCTGTTCGGCATCGAGTTCCTGTGCATCTACGCGGCGCTGACGCTCACCGACGCGTCGCGCGTGTCGGTGTTCGTCTACGTCGCTCCGTTCGTCGTGGCCCTGCTGCTGCCGCGCTTCGTCCCGGCCGAACGCCTGACGTTGCCGCAGGCGCTCGGCATGGCGTGTGCGTTCGCGGCGCTGGTCTACGCCTTCCAGGAGACCTTCGTCTCTCCTTCCCGCACGCAGTGGGTCGGCGACGCCCTGTCGATCGTGGCCGCGTTGCTGTGGGGCATCACGACGCTGGTGATCCGCACCACGCGGCTCGCTTCGATCGCGCCGGAGAAGACGCTCTTCTACCAGCTGGCGATCTCGTCGCCGGTGCTGGGCGCGAGCGCGGTGCTGCGCGGCGAGCGCTGGCCGGTGGACGGATTGCCGGCCTGGGCCTGGGGATCGCTGGCCTTCCAGTCCGTGGTCGTCGCGTTCGCGAGCTACCTGACGTGGTTCTGGCTGCTGCGTCACTACTCCGCGACCCGTCTGTCCGCGTTCTCCTTTTTGACCCCGGTGTTCGGGTTGACGTTCGCCGCGTTCGCGCTCGGGGAAGCGATCAGCCTCCGGCTCGTGATCGCGATGGTTTTCGTCGCGATCGGCATCGTGCTGGTCAATCGCGCACCGCGCGCCGCAGGGGCGCCCTGAGCGGACGCCGCAGGACCGGCGACGTTCGTGCAATCGTCACGACTTTTGCATTAGAGTTCGATGCATGTTGCTCATTCTGGGACTCGACATCGCAGGTCAACCGTTCCGCTGGCTGTCGCCCGAGGAAGCGGTGAGCTACAACGCCACCGGCAAGGTGGCCTGGTCGATCGGGGAACCGGTCGTGATCTTCCACGGCGGCTACAACCGGGCCGGCGTACAGTCGATCGTCGAGTCGGCACCGATCATCGCGATCGCGCGGTCGGACATCATGGCCGCGAAGGCGCTGGCCTATCCGCCGCTCGGCGACCGCAACGACCTGCTGTTCAAGCGCGACCGCCACGTCTGCGCGTTCTGCGGCGAGTCGTTCGGCCGCGACAAGCTGACGCGCGACCACATCCTGCCGCGCTCGCGGGGCGGCAGGGACGGCTGGATGAACGTCGTCGCGGCCTGTCGCTTCTGCAACCACCGGAAGGGCGCCAAGACGCCGGAAGAGGCCGGCATGCCGCTGCGCTACCTGCCGTACGCGCCGTGCCGCTACGAGCACTTCCTGCTGTCGGGGCGGAACATCCTGACCGACCAGATGGACTACCTGACGGCGATGCTGCCGGCGCACAGCCGGCTGAACGGGTAGCTCGATCGCGGGTGGTCGTTCCGAGCACGCGCGACCGGCGGCATCAGCGGTCGGGACTCTGGTCGACCCGCTCTCTTCGTCACCCCGGCGGAGGCCGGGCTCAAGCACGTGTCCCTGCGCCGAACGAGCCACTCGGGTCCCGGCCTGCGCCGGGACGACAAGCCAGGAGCAACGTTCGAGCGACCGTCGTTCCCACGAACGCGGGGACTCAGCGACCCGCGAACGCTCGACCCGATGGCATCAGCGGTTTGGAGCCCCTGTGGCCCTCAATCTCCATGTCACCCCGACGAATGCCGCGGCCAAGCACGTGTCCTTGCGCCGAACGAGCCACTTGGGTCCCGGCCTGCGCCGGGACGACAAGCCAGGAGCAACACTCGAGTGGCCGTCGGTCCCACGAGCGCTGAAACCCAGCGACCCGCGAATGCGCGACCCGGCGACGTCAGCGGTCCGGACTCTTGCCACCCACTCTCTTCGTCACCCCGGCGCAGGCCGGGGCCCCAGTTCGTATTGCGGCGTCGAAAACAAGCCTTGGGTCCCGCGCCTACCCGCTGACGGGCATGCCTTGCGCCGGACGACGAAGCGGGAGACAACGCCTATCGCAGCCGTCGGCACCGCTGGCACTGGCCAGTGACCTGAATGCCGGGCCGCCACCGAACGACGACGCTGGGTTCCCGCGTCCGCGGGAACGACGAAAGAAGAGGGTTCGTTGCAAAACTCGAAAAACGACATCGTCGTGGCAGCGCTCTCGGCCGAGGACGATCCGGGGAGGACGATCTCCGGGGTCGCCTCGACAGCCCCCTCCACCCTCAGGGCGCAGAGGTTCCGACCGCTCCGGCCGCGGCCGCCGCCACGGCGTCCATGCCGCTCGCCGTGATCGCCGGGATGGCTTGCCGCGAAGCCAGGTAGGCGATGAAGTCGCGCGCGGCGGCCCCTTGCGTCGCGTTCGACGACACGCCCGCCACGAACACGGTCACCTGCTGCAGCGCCGCCGGGATCAGGCCGATGATCGTGATGCCCGCGACCGGCTGCAGCTCGCTGCGCTGCTGGAAGCCGAGCTCGGCCTCGCCGCGCGCCACCACCGCGCCGACCGGCTCGGCCGGGATCATGCGGCTCTTGGCGCGCAGGCGCCCGTCGACGTCGAGCCGCGGCAGCAGCACCCGCTCGAGGTACACGCCGCTCGCGCTGTCCGAATAGGCGATCGACTTCGCCTCGCTCAACGCCCGCGTGAAGGCGTCGACCGTCGAGATGTCGGGCGTCGGCGCGCCGGCCTTTACCGCCATCGCGATACTCGACCGCGCCAGGTCCACGCGACTGCCGCGCACCGCCCGGCCCTTCGCGATCAGGTCGTCGAGCGCGGTGTCGACCAGGATCAGGACGTCGGCGGCCTCGCCGCGCGCGAGGCGGTTGGGGATCGCCTCGCGCGTCTCGCCCATCGACGGGCCCCGCGCCGTGACGACCTGGTTGCCGGTGGCCCGCTCGTAGATCGGCACCAGCTCCGCATAGGCGGCCGCGAAGCCGCCCGAGATCATCACGTGGATCTCGACCGCCGTCGCCACGCGAGGCGACAGCAGCGCGACGACGCACGACAGGGTCGCCAGCGCCGCCCGGGTCGAGCGCTCGGATCCGTGCTTCGAACGTGTCATCGACGCCTCCCGGGGGAATCGACGACGCGACGACGCGACGACGCGACGACGTCGAGACCCTTCCAGTCATCGCCGCCCCGCGCGACGCGCGCGCTCCCGCGGGCGCTCCATTCACGGCGTCGATGAAGGACGGCCTTCACCGCGACGGCGACGCCACCCGATCGTCCGCTCACGGCAGGTACTTCCAGTCGCCACCCAGGATCGTCACCATCACGCGCGCCCGCTGGTCGAGGCCGAGGTGATCCGTCCGGCTCATGTTGACGACGCCGTTGGTCGACGGCGCGTCGCGGATCGCCTCGAGCGCGTCGCGCAGCGCCGCGCGGAACTCCGCCGTGCCGGGTTGGCCCTTCTTCAAGGCCTCGGGGATGGCGCGCGCCAACAGCAGCCCGGCGTCCCACGTGTACGACGCGAACGCGGCCACCGAACCGACGCCGAACTTCGCTTCGTACTGACGGACGAACGCCGTCGCCGACTTCTTGACCGGGCTCGCGTCGGGCAGCTGCGACGCGACCATCACCGGGCCGGTCGGCAGGAACGTGCCTTCGCAGTCCTTCGCGCAGACGCGCAGGAACTCACGGTTGGCGACGCCGTGGTTGTGATAGATGCGGCCCTTGAAGCCGCGCTCGATCAATGCGCGCACCGGCGTCGCCGCCGGCGTGCCGGACGCGCCGATCACCACCGCGTCGGGACGGGCCGAGACGATCTTCAAGACCTGGCCGGTGACGCTGGTGTCGATCGGGCTGAAACGCTCGTTGGCGACGACCTTGATGCCCTTCAGCTCCGCGTACTTCGCCACCTCCGCGTAGAACGATTCGCCGAGCGCGTTGTTGAAGCCGATGAAGGCCATCGACTTCACGCCCGCGTTGCTCATGTTCTCCGCGATGGCGGTGGCCATCATCACGTCGGACTGCGGCGTCTTGAACATCCACGCGCGGTTCGCGTCCATCGGCTCCACGATGCGCGACGACGACGCGAGCGTGATCGCCGCGGTGCGGCCCTCGCCCAGCACCGGCAGCATGGCGAGCGAGTTCGGCGTCGTGGTCGAGCCGATGATCGCGTCGACATGGTCCTCGCTGATCAACTTGCGCACGTTGGTCACCGTCGTGGTCGTATCGGACGCGTCGTCGAGCACGAGGTACTCGACCGACTTCCCGGCGATCTCGCGCGGCAGCAGGTCGACCGTGTTCTTCTCGGGGATGCCGAGCGAGGCGGCCGGTCCGGTCGACGAGACGGTGACGCCGATGCGGATCTGCGCCCAGGCGGGGAGCGCCCCACCGAGCGCGACGAGGACGACGGCGAGCCGGGTCGCGCCGCGGGCCGCGCAAAAGGAGCGGCTGGTGCCGGGGATGCAGTGCATGGAGTCTCCTGTCGAGTCGTCGTGGATCGTCGACCCGTCCACGTGATCCGGCAGTGTGACCGGTTTCCGACGCGCCGCGAACCCCGTCGCCGCGGCACGGGCCGCGAACCCGGTTCGCACCGAAGCGCGTCAACCCGCCATGCGGAACGTGTTGCGACCCGAATGCTTGGCTTCGTAGAGCGCCTCGTCGGCCCGCTTCATCAGCACCGACGCCGGCTCGCCGGCAGCCGCCCGCATCGCGATGCCGATGCTGGTCGTGACGTGGTGGTTCTGTTCGTCGAGCAGGAACGGCTTCTCGACCGCCGCGATGATCTTCCGCGCGATGAACTGCGGTTCGTCGTCGCTGTGCATGCCTTCGAGCAGCACCACGAACTCGTCGCCCGCGAGCCGTGCGACCGCATCGGTCGGCCGCACGCAATCGGCCAGCCGCTGCGCGAACTCCTTGAGCAGCAGGTCGCCGCTGCCATGACCGTGGCGATCGTTGACTTCCTTGAAGTGATCGATGTCGAGGAACATCAACGCCAGCGGCTGGTGGTCGCGATCGTTGTCGGCCAGCGCGCGCTCGAGGGTCTCGTTGAACTGATGGCGATTGGCGAGGCCGGTCAGCGTGTCGTACTGCGCGAGCCGGATCAGCCGCTGCTCGGCCTCCTTGGCCTTCGTCACGTTGTGGATCATCCCGTACACCCCGCGCGGCCGGCCGGTGCTCTCGTCGAAGTCGGGGATCAGCGAGCAGCGCAGCCAGCGCGAACCATGGCGGTGCGACGGCACCTGCAGCTCGTATTCGAGCGTCTCGCCGCGCATGCTGCGCAGGAAGACGAAGTGGAACTGGGCGGCCTGCGCCGGCGGCATCATGCGATCGAACGGCTGACCGATGATCTGGTCGAGGGGCCGGCTCAGCCACTTCTCGAACGCGCGGTTGGCGAAGCCGAACGTGCCGGCCTGATCGACGTAGCAGATCATCGCCGGCAGGTTGTCGGTGATCGTCACGAGCCGCTTCTCGCTCTCGATGCGCTTCAGTTCGGCGAGCTTGCGCTCGGTGACGTCCTGCGCGAACGAGTACACGCCCTTGACCGAACCGTCGCCGTCGAAGTCCGGCACGTAGCTGAGAAAGAAATGCGCCGGACGTCCATCGCGCATCACCGAGAATTCCTGGCTGAAGCGCTCGCCCCGCATGGCGCGTTCGAAGAACGGCACCATCAGACGACGGTTCGCCTCGCCGCGCACCTCCAGGATCGTCCTGCCGAGCATCTGCTCCGGCGCGAGATGCTGGAACGGCCCGGGATGGGCGTTGACGAAGCGGTAGCGTTCTTCCCGATCCAGGTAGGTGATCTGCTCCGGCACGTTGTCGGCGATCGCGGCGAGCTGCGTCCGACTGGTCGCCAGCGCCCGCTCGCGCTGTTCGAGCGCCGTCGCCATGCGGTTGAAGTTGAGCGCCAGCGTCGCGATCTCGCCGCCGCCGACGACGTCGCTGCGATGGGCGAGGTCGCCTTCGCCGAGTCGCTCGGCATCGTGGGCCAGCCGGATCACCGGCCGGGTGGTCCAGGCCGCCACGCGACCCGCGAGCAGCAGCACGAGCACGAAGATCGCTAGGCCGATGCCCAGGTTCTTCAGCAGGCGGTCGCTGACCGGCTCGATGATCTTCTCGATCGGCTCGCCGACCATCACGATCCAGGGCCAGCGCGACACCACCGAGTAGCCCGCGAGGCGGCGCTGGCCGTCGATGCCGGTCTCCTCGCGCGTGCCGCTGTGCGCCGAGAACGCGGCCATCAGTCCGCCGAGATCGTCGATCGACTTGCCGACCCACAGGTTGGATTCGAGCGAGCGCGAGACGATGACGCCGCGATCGTTGATGATCGTGACCAGCCCCTCGCTCGTGATCCGGCCGTCGGGATCGAGCTGCTCGATCAGGACGGACGAGCGCACCGACATCGTGATGACGCCGACCACCCGGTCGTCGGCATCGAACATCGGCCGCGCGAACTGGATGATGTCGACGCTGGTGGAGCGCGACAGCAGCGGCCCTTCGAACGCGAGGTCGCGCGTGGCGATGGCGTCGCGAAAATAGCGACGGTCCGAGACATTGACGCCGCGCGTGCCGGAGCGGCGATCGAGGGCCGTGACCGACTCGCCCGTGATCGACCAGATGCCGATGTTGTCGATGGACTTCGGCAGGAACGGTCGCATGCCCTGCAGCAGCGCGCTCGAGCCGGCGAGGTCGCCGCTGCGCGCGCCGATCGACTGGGCGAGCGTGGCGAGCAGCCGGTCGACCTGCTCGATGTGGTCCTCGAAGCGGGCGGAGAGCAGCGTCGCGTTGGCCTGCGTGCGATCGCGCAGATGTTCCTTCTCGAGCAGCGCCTGCTGGGTGGCCGACCAGACGATGTAGGCCAGGAACGGCAGGCCGAAGGCCAGGACCACGATGCGGAAGCGCCAACGGATGTCGAGTTGCTCGATGCCCGAATCACGCAGTCGACGGCGGATCAGGCGGCGCAGGCCGGCCCGCGATGCGGCGAGGACGCCGGACGACGCCGGGCGAGGAACGGACGATGGGGTCATGCAATTCCGAGATCAGGTCACGCCGTAAATCCGTGCCGCGCGGCGTTTCTCGTGTGGTCGGCCGCCGCGGCGCGGAGCGAAATCGCCGGTCGTGCTCGTCCCGCTGCAGGGCGCACGACCGGTAAGGGCCTATCGGCGCGCTCGCGGCATTCCTGAGAGCCGCATCGACCGATTCGACACCGGATGCGACGCCCGATCGGGCGGCCGCGTCAGGCGTCCGGCGTCGACCGACTCGCTGCCAGTGCGACGAACCAGTCCAGGCTGTCCGGATTGACCATCGCATCGCGATTGACCACCCGCTCGACCGGCTGACCCATCAACAGCTTCTTGACCGGCAACTCGAGCTTCTTGCCCGACAGCGTCCGCGGCACGGCCGCGATCGCGAAGATGTCGTTGGGCACGTGCCGCGCCGACAGGGCCGTGCGGATCTCGCCGTTCAGGCGCGCGACCAGCGCGTCGTCGAGCACGTGCCCGTCGCGCAGCACGACGAACAGCGGCATCCACGACTCCCGACCCAGGTATTCGAGGTCGACGACCAGGCTGTCGAGCACTTCCGGCAGCGCTTCCACCGCGCGGTACAGCTCGGCCGTGCCCATGCGGATGCCGTGACGATTGATAGTCGCGTCGGAGCGGCCGTAGATCACGGCGCCGACCGTCGTCGTGCCGTCGTCCTCGTCGTGCGCGATCAGCTCGATCCAGTCGCCGTGCCGCCACACGCCGGGATAGGTGTCGAAGTAACTCTCCATCAGGCGCCGGTCGCCGGGGTCGTTCCAGAAATGGAGCGGCATCGACGGGATGGGCTCGGTGCAGACCAGCTCGCCGACGCTGCCGATCCGCGCTTGACCGCTCTCGTCGAACGCGTGGACCGCGGCGCCGAGGCCACGGCACTGCATCTCGCCGACCCGCACCGGCAGGATCGGCGACCCGCAGGTGAAGGCCGCCGCGAGATCGGTGCCGCCCGAGATCGGACCGAGCCATACGTCCGCCTTCACGTGGCCGTGGATCCAGCGATAGGCGTCCTCGGACAGCGGCGAACCGGTCGATCCCATCGAGCGCAGACGCGACAGGTCGAAGTCGCGGCCCGGCTCGACGCCGGCCTTCAGGCACGACGCGTAGAACGCCGCGCCGGCGCCGAAGAAGGCGATCTCGCGTTCGGCGGCGAAGCGCCACAGCGCGTTCAGGTCCGGCGTCCCCGCGTTGCCGTCGTAGACGCACACGGTGGCGCCGCACAGCAACGCGGCCACCTGCGAGTTCCACATGATCCAGCCGCTGCTCGAGTACCAGTGGAAGCGCTCGCCCGCCGCCACGTCGAGCTGCAGCCGCGTGTCCTTCAGGCCGACCAGCATCGCGCCGCCGTGGCCGTGGACGATGGCCTTCGGCGTGCCGGTCGTGCCGCTGGAGTAGACGACCCAGAGCGGATGATCGAACGGCACGAGCGTGCAGGCGAGCGGGGCCGCGGGCTCGGCGACGCAGTCGGCCCAGTCGACGCAGCGGCGCACGTGCGGCGGGCAGCGGGCCGTGAAGGACGCGGCCCGTCGCGCGCTGCGATCGACCGGCGACAGGACGATCAACGTCTGCACCGACGGCAGCGCGTCGAGCAGGCCGACCACGACGTCGGCGCGGTCGTACACCTTGCCGCCGTAGCGGTAGCCGTCGCAGGCGATCATCGCCTTCGGCTCGATCTGGCGGAAGCGGTCGAGCACGCCCACCGGTCCCATGTCGGGCGCGCACACGGACCACACGCCGCCGATCGCGGACACGGCGAGGAACGCGACCAGCGTCTCGGGGATGTTGGGCAGATAGGCGACCACGCGGTCGCCGGGCTCGATGCCCGCCGCTTCGAGCGCAGCGGCGAGCGACGCGACGCGGCGTTCGAGCTCGCGCCACGACAGGTCCGGATGATCGCCGAGCTCGTCGCGAAACACGATCGCCGGCCGGTCGGGGCCGACCGCGAGCCCCTGGCGGAAGACTTCGGCGGTGTAGTTGAGCGTGGCGCCATCGAACCAGCGGGCGCCCGGCATCACGTGGCGGTCGAGGACGCGCAGGTACGGCGTCGGCGACGACAGGCCGAACCAGTCCCAGATCGACTGCCAGAAGTCCTCGAGCGCATCGACCGACCACTGCCACAACGCCTCGTAGCCATCGAAGCGCAGGCCGCGCGTGGCGTCGAGCCATTGGCGATAGGCCGTGACCTGGGCACCCGCGATGCGCTCGGGCGAGGGCCGCCAGATGATGTCGTTCATGCGCCGGGGCCTGCGTGCACGATGCGGGCACCTGCGGCACGGTCACGCGTAACGCGGTCATGCGTGATGCTGGTCACGCGCGCCAGCCCGGATCGATGCGATCGACCTGTCGCGTCAAGGCGTCGAACACGTCCTGCCCGGCGCCGAAGCGCGGATCGAACTGCAGCGCGTCGCGCGTGCACGCCCGCTGCACCGCGTCGGGCACCGGGATCACCGGACCCATCGACTGCGACGCCACCTGGATCTCGCAGGCCCGGTTGAGCAGCCACAGCACGCCGAGCGTGCGCGGCAGCGTGTCGCCCCACGCCAGCAGGCCGTGGTTGCGCAGGATGACGGCGGGCTTGTCGCCGATGGCGGCGATCAGTCGCGGCCCTTCGTCGGCGTGGACCGTGATGCCTTCGAAGTCGTGGTACGCGACCTTGCCGTGCAGTTGCGCCGCGTAGAAGTTGCTCATCGACAGGCCGCCCTGCGAACACGCCACCGCCATGCCGGCCGTGGTGTGGATGTGCATCACGCAGTGCGCGTCGGGCAGCGCCGCGTGGATCGCCGCGTGCACGGTGAAACCCGCGGGATTGACCGGCCAGCGTTTGGTCACGCCGGGGTTGTCGACCACCCGGCCCTGCAGGTCGATGCGGACCAGGTTCGACGCGCACACCTCGCCGTAGTGCAGGCCGAACGGGTTGATGAGGAAGTGCGCCGGCTCGTCGGCGCCCGCATCGGACGCCGCCGGCAGCCGCAGCGTGATGTGGTTGTAGATCAGCTCGCTCCAGCCGAGGTGCGCGGCGATGCGATAGCACGCGGCGAGCTGCAGCCGCGCGGTCCACTCGTCGGCACCGAAGTGAGCCGGTCGATCGCCCAGGGCGAGGGTGGGGGCGTTCGATGCGAACGGAAGGTCGGCGCTGCGAAGGGCCATGTCGTTCTCCTGGTGCCGCGGCGGATGCGTCAGACGGGATGCGCCGCGCGAACGGCGGCCGCGAAGATCGGCGGAGCTGCAGCGGAGTCCGGGGCCGATATGGCCGTGGTGGCTGCAGTCGCTGAGACGCTTGCTGCGGCTGCGGCTGCGGCTGCCGCTGCCGCTGAAATGCGCGCGTGCAGGTTGTTGTGCTTCCAGGTGCCGGCTTCACCGAAGGTCGCGGTCTCCATCGACAACGCGAAGCCGCGCCGCGCGTAGCTGGCCGCGAAGTGCGCCTTCAGCAGCTCGAAGAGGCCGTCGAACACCCGCTTCGACGTCGCCTCGTCGCGCCCCGCCCCGACCTTGACGCTGACATGGACGAACGCCGCTTCCGCATCGTCGCCCGACGCGATGCACCAGTCGTCGAGCGCGACGGCGCGCGAGCGGATGCCGCCGAGCGGGAAGATCGGGCCGCTGTCGGTCCGCTGCGCGATCAGGTACGCGTTGATCTTCGGCAGCAGCGTGCCGAGGGCGGCTTCGGGCCGCAGGTTGGCGGTGTACTCGACGACGATGTGGGGCATGGCGAGGCCTTCAGAGGTTCATCACCGCGACGGTGCAGCCCACCGCGAAGATCGGGATCGGCTCGTAGAACCACACGTCGCCGCGGGCTCCGTCGGCCGCTGCCGCGGCGGTGAGCAACGTGCGGATCTCGAAGCCGCCCTGTCCGGCGTCGCGATACACGGCCGCGTCGTCGTAGTCGATCAGCGCGGCGCGATCGTTGCGCGTCCAGCGGTCGAGAAAATCGCGGTCCCAGGCCTCGTTGACCTTGCCCGAGTCCGGCGTGCACGGCCAGTGCGAGATGCCGCCGGTGCACACCAGCGCGATGCGTTCGGGCAGGGCGTCGGCCGCGCGGCGCAGCGCCTCGCCGAACGCCCACACGCGCGACAGCGGCGCGAGCGGCGGCCCCTGGCAGTTGATGTTGACCGGGATCACCGGCAGGTCGTAGCGCGGCGTCAGGAAATGCAGCGGCACCATGATGCCGTGGTCGAACTTCCATTCCTCGGCGTAGGCCAGGTCGACGTCGCGCATCACCGCCTCGATGACGCGCTTCGACAGCGCCGCGTCGCCCGGCACCCGGGTGCGCGGAATGGCGAGCCAGGCCTCGTCCTCGATCGGTCCTTCGTAATGGTCGGCCATGCCCATCGCGAACGCCGGCATGTTGTCCATGAAGAAGTTGGCGAAGTGCTCGGCCGCGACGACGATCAGCGCGTCGGGCTTCGTCGCCTCGATGGCCAGGCGCATGCGGTCGAGCTGCGCGTAGAACGCGTCGCGCACCGGCGCCTCGGCGCGCGAAGCCCGGCCGGTGATGCCGGGACCGTGGCTGCAGATGCCGGAGAAGACGAGGCTCATGCGGCGAGGTTCAAGCGTGGCGGATCGCCGCCGGCGCCGCGGCCGCCGCGGCCGCCGCGGCCGACAACGCAGCTTCTGCGGCGTTCTGACCGGACGGCGCGTCGGTCGTCATCGCGTAGATGCCGGCCCGCACCGGGCCGTGCGCGACGACGCCGTCGCGCATCGCCTGCAAGTACTGGGGCCATTCGAGGCCGATGAACGCGGCGTAGTGCATCAGCAGCTGGCCGTTGACGCCCAGCACGTAGAGCAGGCCGACGTCGCGGGCCTCGACAGCCGCGCGCTCGTCGTCCGCGAGCTCGTAGTCGTCGAGCAGCGCCGACGGCTCCTCGCGCAGGCGGTCGCGGACCTTCGGGTCGCGGTTCAGGTGATACATGACCTTCTGCAGCGCGTAGAGGCTCATGGGCGGCTCGTCGAGGGGTCGGCGGCATCGAGCGAGGTCGATCGCCAGCACGGGAAGGTCGCGTCGTCCGTGCAGCCGGCGGCACGCAGCACCGCTTCGTTGTCGAAGCCCGGCAGCGCCTGCAGTCGCTCGAGCAGCCCGTCGGCGCCGATCGCGGTCCCCGGCACGGCGCAGCCCGCGGCGTCGCTGCGCAGGATCCAGAACCAGTCGTCGCCGAACGGACCGTCGCTCGTCGTGACGACGTCGACGCTGCGGAGCGCCCCCCAGCGGACCGACTCGGTCCGGCCGTCGCGCATCGAACGGACCACTTCGTCGCCGTCGACCCGCACCGTCTCGCGCGGCGGCGGCTGCCGTCGGGTGACGAAGGTCTGCCAGCGTTCGCGCAGCGTCATCGGTTCTCACACGCCCCAGCGGGGAATCGGATGGTCCCCGAGCGACACGCACACGTTCTTGACTTCGCAGAACGTCTCGAAGCTCGCGTCGCCGCCTTCTCGCCCGATGCCCGACTCCTTGATGCCGCCGAACGGCTGGCGGAGATCGCGCACGTTCTGGCTGTTGACGAACACCATGCCGGCCTCGATGCCGGCGGCCAGGCGATGGGCGCGGCCGATGTCCCGGGTCCACACGTACGACGACAGCCCGTACGGAATGTCGTTGGCGAGGCGCAGGCCGTCGGCCTCGTCGTCGAACGGGATCAGGCAGGCGACCGGCCCGAAGATCTCCTCCTGCGCGACGCGCATGCGGTTGTCGACGCCGGTGATGACGGTGGGCCGCACGAAGTGGCCGTTGGCCACGCGCGCCGGCAGCCCGTCGGGCACGCCGCCGCCGGCCGCGATCGTCGCCCCCTCCTCGCGCGCCAGCGCGATGTAGCCGGTGACCTTCTCCCAGTGCGCGCGGGTGATCATCGAGCCGAGCTTGGTGGCCGCGTCGCGCGGGTCGCCGACCTGCAACCGGTCGGCGCGCTCGGCGAAGCGCCTGGCGAAGTCGTCGTAGATGCCGCGCTGGACGAAGATGCGCGAGCCCGCGGTGCAGCGCTCGCCGTTGAGCGAGAAGATCGTGAACAGCGCGGCGTCGAGTGCGCGTTCCTGGTCGGCGTCCTCGAACACCAGCACCGGCGACTTGCCGCCGAGCTCCAGCGAAAGTTTCTTGAGCCCCGCCATCGCCATGATGCGTTTGCCGGTGACGGTGCCGCCGGTGAACGAGATCGTGCGGACGTCGGGATGACGTACCAGCGCCTCGCCGGCATCGCGCCCGTCGCCGTGCACGATGTTCAGCACGCCGGCCGGCACGCCGGCCTCGAGCGCCAGGTGGCCGAGGCGGTCCGCGGTCAGCGGCGACAGCTCGCTCATCTTGAGCACCGCCGTGTTGCCGAGCGCGAGGCACGGCGCGACCTTCCACGTCGCGGTCAGGAACGGCACGTTCCACGGCGAGATCAGCCCGCACACGCCGACCGGCTGTACCAGCGTGTAATTGAGCATCGTGCGGTCGACCGGATAGCAGTGGCCGTCCATCCGCGTGGCGACTTCGCTGAAGAAGTGGAAGTTGTCGGCGGCGCGCGGGATCAGCTGATGCGACGTCTGGTGGATCGGCAGGCCGGTGTCGTCGGTCTCGAGCTCGGCCAGGTCGGCGACGTTCTGCTGGATCAGGTCGCCGAGCCGTCGCATGATCTTCGCGCGCTCGCGGGCCGCCATCCCGGCCCACTTGGGAAACGCGTTCTTCGCGGCCTTGACCGCGGCGTCGATCTCGGCCGCGGCGCCGGCGGCGACTTCGGCGAGCACCTCGCCGGTCGCGGGATTGCGGTCCTCGAAGACGGTGGCGCTGGCGACGGAGCGGCCGTCGATGAGGTGTTCGATCATGGACTCAGCGGGATTTCGCGTGGTAGGTCACGTGCGGCAAGTGCCTGAAATCGGCATCGCAGGTGATGACGTTCGCCCCGCACGCCAGCGCCGTCGCATACACGATGGCGTCCGCGGTGGCGAGCTTGTGGGCCTGATGGAGATCGGCCGCGGACAACGCGATCGCCGTGTCGAGCGGCACGACGACGCACTTCTGGGTGTAGGCGATCGTGCGATCGGCTGCCTCCTCGCCCGCTTCCCGCAGCAGCCACTTGGCCAGTTCGAGCTGCACGACGGTCGGGACGACACAGGTCGTCCGGTCCGGGAAGGTGCGCTTCAGGCGTCGCCCGAGCGCGCTGTCCGAGAACCATTCGATCCAGGCGGACGTGTCGATCACCTGCATGGCGTCAGTAACGATCGTCACGATCCCGGTAGTTCGTCTTGTCCGCACCGCGTGCGATACCACGCAGGTCGTCCAGCTCGGGAACCGGCACGACGAGGACGCCCGTGCCCTTCGGAATGAAGACGAACTCCTGTCCGGCGCACCAACCCTTGGCATCGCGCACGGCCTTCGGAATCGAAATCTGGAACTTGCTCGAAAGCGTCGCGGTTGCGCTCATGTTTGTACGTCAAGTGCATCGATCTCGTTTCGGTAAGAGCATCAACATACAGCGATCGGCGCTCGATCGCAATCGACCGTTCAGGCGCTGCCGACATGATTGACCAACGTGCCGATTCCCTCGATCGACGTCTCCACCACGCAGCCCACCGGCGTGTCGACCAGTCCTTCCGGCGTGCCCGTCAGGATCACGTCGCCCGGCGACAGCGTCAGGAACGACGACAGGTACTCGATCAGGAACGGCACGTCGAAGATCATGTCGCGCGTCGAGCCCTGCTGCGTGACGCGGCCGTCGACCGTCGTCCGCAGCGGCAGGTTCATCGGGTCGGGCACGAGGGCGGCGTCCACCAGCCACGGGCCGACCGGCGTGGTGCCGGCGCGGTTCTTGACACGCAGGTTGGGCCGGTACCAGTTCTCGAGATAGTCGCGGATCGCGTAGTCGTTGGCGACCGTGTAGCCGGCGACGAAGTCGTACGCGTCGTCGCGCCCGACGCCGCGCGCCGTGCGCCCGATCACCACCGCGAGTTCGCATTCGTAGTGCATGTAGGTCGCGTCGGCGGGGCGCAACGTCGTGCCGCGATGACCGATCAACGTCGACTCGCCCTTCATGAAGATCAGCGGCGCGTCGGGCGCCTTGAAGGCGAGTTCCTTCGCGTGGTCCGCGTAGTTGAGGCCGAGCGCATAGATGCTGCGCGGACGCGGCGTCGGCGCCAGCGGCGACAGCCAGACCGGCTGGTCCTCGTCGAGCAGGCGGCCGTCGGGCAGGCGCACACGGCCGTCCGCTTCGGTGACCTGGTGGATGGCGCCCTGCCAGGCGATGCGGCCCGACCTGGCCGGCGCTTTCCGATCGGGCCGCGGG
>CAHJXF010000023.1 GCA_903644065.1 Betaproteobacteria bacterium | reverse complement strand
GACCGGCAAGCGAGCCGCCAAGCCGCGGACCACCGACCGCCCGGCGGTCGGCGACGGAGCCGATGCACGACGGGCGGGTCCGGGCGGCGGCGTCCGCACGACGCGCAAGGCCGCGATGACCAAGAGCGGTCGGTCGAAGAAGCGCTGAGGTCCAGCCGCTCGATGCCGCGCCTGCGCCCGTTGCACGGCTTCCATGCCGTCGGCGCGCGACTGCGCCACGACGCGGCTAGCATCAAGGAGCTGTACGTCGACGGCGCGCGCCACGACGCACGGATGAGGAGCCTGATCGCGCGGGCCGACGAATGCGGCATCCGCTCGATCGCGGTCGACACGCGGCGACTCGACGGACTCGCCGGTCGTGCGTCGCACCAGGGCGTGGTGGCGATGGCCGAAGCGCTGCGGATGGCGACGAGCCTCGACGACGTGCTCGACGCGGTGCCGGCCGACACCGCACCGCTGCTGCTGATCCTCGACGGCATCACCGATCCGCACAACCTCGGCGCGTGCCTCAGGGTCGCCGACGGCGCCGGCGTGCACGCGGTGGTCGCACCGAAGGATCGGGCGGCCGGAATCGGCGCCACGGTCGAGAAGGTCGCCAGCGGCGCGGCCGAGTCCGTGCCGTACATCACGGTGACCAACCTCGCCCGCACGCTGCGCGAGCTGAAGGAACGGGACGTGCGCATCGTCGGCACCAGCGACGACGGGCCGCGATCGATCTACGCCACCGATGTGCGCGGGCCCGTCGCCTGGGTGCTGGGTGCGGAGGGCGAGGGACTGCGGCGCCTGACGCGCGAGACCTGCGACGAGTTGCTCCACATTCCGATGCTGGGCGCCGTCGAGAGCCTGAACGTTTCGGTTGCGAGCGGGGTCTGCCTCTACGAAACCCTGCGGCAGCGGCGCGCGCCGGGCGACTGACATCGTCCGGGCAGGACGGATCCGCCCGCGTCGAACCTCGAAAGCCTTTCCATGCACCGTCGCGCTCGCCGCTTGGCCCTGGCCCTCCTGTTGCTCGCCCGGACCGCGCTCGCGGACGAGCATCCGCTCTATCGCGAGGTGACGCCGAGCCCCGACGGCAGCGGCATCGTCTACATGGGGCGCGAGACCGCGACCGTCATGGGCTTCGCCGGCGCCTCGTGGCTCGAACGCCCCGAGCGGCGCAGCGAGGAGCGACCGGAACTGCTGATCGCCGCGCTGGACCTGAAGCCCGGCATGCAGGTGGCCGACATCGGTGCCGGCAGCGGCTACTACAGCTGGCGCATCGCCGAGCGCGTCGCGCCGTCGGGCGGCGTGCTCGCGGTCGACGTGCAGCCCGGCATGATCGCGGTACTCGATCGCGAGATGAAGAAGCGCAACGCCACCAACGTGAAGGCCGTGCTCGGCACGACGACCGATCCGCGCCTGCCTCCCGGCACCGTCGACCTGGCGCTGATGGTCGACGTCTATCACGAGTTCGACCATCCGCGGGAGATGCTGGACGGCATCGCTCGCTCGCTGAAGCCGGGCGGACGCATCGTCTTCGTGGAGTACCGCGCCGAAGACTTCACGGTCCCGATCAGCCCGCATCACAAGATGACCGAGGCGCAGGTGCGGCGCGAGGCGGCGGCGGCGGGTCTGGTGTGGCAACGGACCGTCGAGACATTGCCGTGGCAGCACGTCGTCGTGTTCACGAAGCCGTGAGTTGACTCACCGGCAGTTTCGACCATAATGAGAATCATTCGCATTGATTGATTCTCGCGCGGTGGGCGACGGATCGTCGAGGCCCGGATGATCCGATCGTAGTGTTCAGGAGTCGCCCATGGACGAGCCCCGTCCCGAAGTCATCGTCGCCACCACGCTGTACCTCATTTCCGGATGGGCGTTCGACCCGTCGCCCTGCGCTTGCCGGGTGAAGGCGATCGTGGCCCACCTCGAGCGGATGATGCAAACACCGGGACTCGATCCGGTATTGCGTGCCACGGCGCTGCAGTTGCACGACAGCTGGCATCGCGTCGCGCTGAAGATCGACCAGGCGCCGGACGACGACCGCCCGGCGACTCCCTTCCACCTCCACTGACACCGGCTGCGGCACGGGGCGCGGCACCAGCCGCACGGACCGCATCGAGCGCGGCTGGCCGGTGCTCGACCGAGGCGAACCTATCGTACCGAATCACGGCCTCGAGGCTTCGTTGGCACGAGCGTGGATGCGAAGGATCCGATGCGATACGTGGCCTCACTTGCAATCGATTCTCATTATCGTTACCATTTCGATATCGCTGCGTCGTGGCTCGATGACGCGCACCCCGCAAGGAAGGAGAGTGGTCGGTGGAAACACGAACGAATACGGTCCGTGAGGTCGGCAGTGCGAAGAGCAGGATGACCCTGGTCCACTCCTGCGTCGTTCTGGCCTGGGCCGCGCTGCCGACGGCGAGGGCGCAGGAGATCGCGCAGGCGACCGACGCGAAGGCGGTCGAGCTGCCGACCGTGACGGTCACCGGTCGACTTCCCGATGCCAATCCATACGCCGATCCCGCCGCACCGTACAAGGCCGATCGGCTCTCGTCGGACAAGTTCACCGAGCCCGTGCTCAACACGCCGCGGTCGGTGACGGTGCTGACCAAGGAAGTGCTGAGCGACCAGAAGTCGACGACGCTGCGCGAAGTCGGTCGTTCGACCGCCGGCGTGACGCTCGGCTCGGGCGAAGGCGGCAATGCGTTCGGCGACCGCTTCTTCATCCGCGGCTTCGACGCCCGCAACGACATCTTCATCGACGGCGTCCGCGACCCGGGCGTCAGCATCCGCGAAAACTTCTTCACCGAGCAGATCGAGATCCTGCGTGGGCCGGCCTCGTCGTTCGCCGGTCGTGGCACCACCGGCGGCGCGATCAACATCGTGACGAAGCAGGCGGGCGACGCGAACTTCGTCCGCGCCGAGGGCACGGCCGGCGTCGAGGACAACACGAGGCGCGCGACGCTCGACGTCAACCGCGCGATCAACCCGATGCTGTCCGTGCGCTTCAACGCGATGTACCAGGACGCCGACGTGGCGGGCCGCGACTACGCGAAGGACAACCGCAACGGTGGCGCGCTCGCCGTCACGTTCAAGCCGCTCGACCGGGTCACCGTCAAGGCCGACTACAGCTACACGCACCTCTACGGCATTCCCGATTTCGGCGTTCCCTACAACCCGGCGGAGCGTCGCCCGGTGACGGAAGACAACGTGCCGCGCAGTACCTACTACGGCATCGTCAACCGCGACTTCACCCGTTCGACGCAACACATGGCGAATCTCGACGCCGAGTGGCAGGCGACCGATCGGATCAGGCTCGAGAACAAGGTCCGCTACAGCCATTCGCTGCTCGACTACATCGGCACCATTCCCGAGAACCCGAGCGCCACCACCGCCGCGACGGCGCGCTTCTCGTCGTCGCCCACGCGCTTCTCCGGCTATACCCAGCTCAATGCGCAAAGCCGCTACGAGCCGGTCACCGTTCTCGCCGATCAGCCGCAGGCCAACCTGACGTTCGAGACCGGACCGCTGCTCCATCACGCCGTGCTCGGCGGCGAGATCTCGAAGGAAAAGATCGGCATCGACACGTACACCGGCTTCACGTCCGAATTGACGACCGGTCCGGTCGCCTTCACGTCGGCGGGCGCGCCGATCGTCAGCGTCTACGATCCGACGCATTACCTGTACGGCACCGGGGCCATCCGCCGCACCGGCAATCCGCTGCGCTACACGGTCGACACGAAGGCCGGTTATCTGATGGACACGGCCAACTACGCCGACGTCGTCCTCGTCAACGCGGGCGTCCGCTACGACCGCTACGGGCTCAAGGCCGCGAACAACACGAGCGCCCGGGCGACGGACACCGGCATCACCAGCTACAACGTGGGACTGGTCGTCAAGCCGATCGAGATCGCCAGCCTCTATGCCGCGTTCGCCACGGCGGCCGAGCCGGTCGGCGACGAGGTGGACGCGACGTCGAGCGCCTACGGCGGCCTGTCGCCGACGCAGAACGCCGCACAGATCTACGGGCTGCAACGCAGCCGGGCGATCGAGGCCGGGACCAAGTGGGAGCTCGCCGACCGCCACCTGCTCGCCACCGCGTCCATCTTCCAGACCAAGGTCGCCAACGCGCGCGAGACGGCGCCGGCCAACCTGCCGGGGGTCGTCAGCGGCAGCATCGTCGCGGGCGCCGAATACCGCATCCGCGGGCTCGACTTCGAGGTGGCGGGCAAGCTCAGCGAGCGCTGGAGCGTGCTCGGCGGCCTGGTCCTTATGAAGACCGAGGTGACCCATTCGGTCGTGCCGACCAACATCGGTCTGCGGCTCGCCAACATCGCGCACCAGTCGTTCAACCTGCTGAGCAAGTATCGCGTGACGGACTGGCTGGAGTTCGGCGGGCAGGGCATCTACGCGTCGAAGATCCGCGGCGGTTCGCTGCTGGTCGCGAACGGCGGCGCGGCCTACCCCAATCCGCCCAATCCGACGATCCTGCCGCCGCACTGGCGCTTCGACGTCTTCGCCGAGACCAGGATCAATCGCAACGTCGAGTTGAAGCTGTATGCGCAGAACATTGCCGACAAGACCTATTACGATTCGTTCTACCAGAGCGCGGTGCCGTTCATCGCGGTGGCTCCCGGCCGCAGCGTCTCGTTGATCGCCACCGCCCGGTTTTAGAAAGTCGGTCGATGCTGATCTGCATTCCGGACGTGTTGAGCAAGCAGGACGTGGCGGACTTCCGTCGCATCATGGAAGCCGAGGGATGGGAGGACGGTCGCTCGACCGCCGGCGCGCAGTCGGCGGAGGTCAAGCAGAACGAACAGCTGGCGCCCGACAGCCCGGTCGCGCGCGAGCTGGGCAATCGCGTCATCAGGGCGCTCACCGCCAACCTGCTGTTCATCTCGGCGGCGGTTCCGCTGCGCATCTTTCCGCCGTTGTTCAACCGTTATCGTCCCGGTCAATATTTCGGCGAGCACGTGGACAACTGCATTCGCGGCGATGCGCTGACCGGCTTGCGCATCCGCACCGACCTGTCCGTCACGCTGTTCCTGTCCGAGCCCGACGAGTACGAAGGCGGCGAGCTGTCGATCGACGATCACCAGGGTTCGCAGCGCGTCAAGCTGCCCGCCGGCCACCTCGTGCTGTATCCGTCGACCAGCCTGCACGGCGTGACGCCGGTGACCCGGGGCGCGCGGATCTCGTCGTTCTTCTGGTTGCAGAGCGTCATCAAGGACGCCCACGCGCGCCGCATGACGTTCGATTTCGATCATGCGATCCAGGCGCTGGTCGCCCGTCTCGGACGGAACGATCCGGAGGTCCGCCAGCTGACCAACATCTATCACAACCTGATTCGTCACTGGGCCGAGATGTGAGACGGGCCGGCGTCGGCCGCTTCCGTCGGCCGCTTCCTTCGACCGCTTCCGTCGGCCGCTTCCTTCGGCCGCTTCCTTCGACCGCTTCCGTCCACGACTCCGGTCGACCCGGTCGTACCCGTCGATGGACGAGCCGGTCGGTCCGTCGCGGCGGCAGCCCGGCGAGCGGTCAGTACGACCCGGCATCCCCCGGATAGACGATCGGCGATTCGTTGCCCGTCGCGTCGACCGCCGATACCCCGAAGGCCCAGTCGTCGATGACGACGTTGGGCAGCACGAGCCGCGTCGCGGCGCCGTCGACGACTCGCACGTCGCGATGGTTCTGCCACTGCGCGGCGGTCGTGTCGCGCCACCAGACGCGATAACCGACCGCACCCGGGACCGGCTGCCAGCTCACGGTCGTGTCGTGCTGGACCGCACCCTCGATGGCGACGCCGGTCGGCGGCGCCGGTGCCGCGGCCATCGAAGCCAGCGTCAGGGCATTGAGGCGCGTCACCTGCGCGAGATAGTCGAAGTCGACGAAGTCGATCGTGTCGCCGAACACGCGTCCGTTCTCGACCCGCAGGTCCTGGTGCTGTCGGTCGTAGTGCTCGTGGGCTTCGGTCACGCGCACCGCGGGATAGCCGGCCTCGAGCATCGGCACCTGGTCGCCGCCGCGGCCGAAGCGGTCGGTGCGATACACCATCTTCACCTTGAAGTCGGCCATGTCGCGCGCCGCGACCATCGCCATGTAGCGTGCGATGTTGCGCGACGGCGAGTCGACCTCGCCGCCGCGATAGCGACGCGCATCGGCCTGCTTCTGCGTCTCCGTCGCCTTGGTGCCTTCGGAGAAGATGCGGATGGTGCCGCGATCCTGCACGCCGTCCTCGCCGGCGCTGTTGCCGACGATGTCGTTGTTGAGATCGGCTTCGACGCGCCAGCCCTGCGCGCGCGCGTGATCGGCCAGCACCTTGCCGCCGAACAGGCCCTGCTCCTCGCCCGACAGGACCGCGTAGACGATGGTCGCCGCGAAGCGCTGCCGCGACAGGACGCGCGCCGACTCGATGACCGCGGCGACGCCCGAGGCGTCGTCGTTCGCGCCCGGCGCCTCGGAAATCGCGTTCAGCACGTCGGTGACGCGCGAATCGAGGTGGCCGGCGATCAGCACGACGCGGTCCGCATCGCTCGTGCCCTTCTGGATGGCCAGGATGTCCATGACCTCGGTGTCGCCCGGCAGGCGGGGGCCGATGAACACCTGCGACGGCGTCGCGATCGTCAGGCAGCCGCCGCACGCCTGGCCGATCTGCGCGAAGCGGCCGGCCACCCAGCGGCGGGCCGCGCCGATGCCGCGCGTGTCGGAGACCGTTTCCGACGCCGTGTGTCGGGTGCCGTACGAGACCAGCTGCGTGATCGTGGCGCGCAGCTGGACGGGGTCCACGGCGGCGACGACGGCGCGTGCGCGCGCCGCATCGGGCCCCGGCACGGAATCGCCGGGCGACTGGGCCGAGGCGCCGTGAATCCACAGGCAGGTGGCGAGGAGGACGACGAGAGGGCGCATGGCAGGTTCGCGAGGTGGACGAGGCGCGACGATAGCGCGAGTGGCGGCCCGCGGTCGGACCATGCCGCCGCTGGTCCGACCGGCCGAATTTCGCTACAATGCCCGCCTTTCGTCCATCACGGTGCGGCCCGTCCAGCTGCTACCGCCAGTCACGGCCGTCTTTCCAAGACGCGCCTCGAGGAGTCCGGATATGGCATTCGCCAACATCAACAAGACCGAGATCGTCACCGCGCACGCACGAGCGCTCAACGACACCGGATCGCCCGAAGTCCAGGTCGCGCTATTGACCGCGCGCATCAACGAACTCACCCCGCATTTCAAGGCGCACGTCAAGGATCACCACTCGCGGCGCGGGCTGCTGCGCATGGTGAGTCGCCGGCGGAAACTGCTCGACTATCTGAAGGGTCGGGATGCGGATCGCTATCGCGCCCTGATCGAGAAGCTGGGTCTGCGGAAGTAGCGATCGGCCGCCTGCTCGAGCGCGGTTGACGTCGCTCATCGCCTGAACGAAAGCCTGCGCCGGATCCTGTCGCGGGCTTTCTGCACTTCTGCTGCGTGCTCGGGGACCGGGCGCAGCGGAATCATCGACGGCATCGCGTATCGCGCAGTGCCCCGAACACGGTCCAAGACGCCGGGATCCGGTCGCGAGGCGACCCGGCAGTCGAGGTGCACCGATCCACCACCCACGATCGGCCGCGCGTCCATCCGGACCTGCGCGGCTCCGCGCCACAGAGGAATAATCAATGTCCATGTTCAACAAAGTCACGAAAAGCTTCCAGTACGGTGAACACCAGGTCACGCTCGAGACCGGCGAGATCGCCCGCCAGGCCGGCGGCGCCGTCCTCGTCACCGTCGACGACACGGTCGTGCTCGCCACCGTCGTCGCCTCCCGGACCGCGAAGCCCGGCCAGGACTTCTTTCCGCTGACCGTCGACTACATCGAGAAGACCTATGCCGCGGGCAAGATCCCCGGCGGCTTCTTCAAGCGCGAAGGCAAGCCGAGCGAGAAGGAGACGCTGACCAGCCGCCTGATCGACCGGCCGCTGCGGCCGCTCTTCCCCGAAGGCTTCTACAACGAAGTGCAGGTCATCATCCACGTGCTGTCGGTCAATCCCGAGATCGATCCGGACATCCCGGCGATGATCGGCGCCTCCGCGGCCGTCGCGATCTCGGGCGTGCCGTTCGCGAGCCCCATCGGCGCGGCGCGGGTCGGTTACCTGAACGGCCAGTACATCCTCAACCCGTCGAAGTCGGCGCTGGTCGACTCGAAGATGAATCTCGTCGTCGCCGGCACCGAGGCCGCCGTGCTGATGGTCGAGTCCGAGGCCGACCAGTTGTCGGAAGAAATCATGCTCGGCGCGGTGGTGTTCGGCCACAACGAGATGCAGCGTGCCATCGACGCGATCCACGAGCTCGTCAAGGAAGGCGGCAAGCCCGAGTGGGACTGGCAGCCGGCGCCGAAGAACGAGGCGCTGATCGGCCGCGTCAGGCATTTCGCCGAAGCCGACCTGCGCGCCGCGTACCAGATGCGCTCGAAGCAGGAGCGCAGCCAGCAGATCAAGCGCATCAACGCGTCGGTCCTGAGCAAGCTGACCGAGGAAGCCACCAGCATCGGCGGCGAGGTGCCGGAGAAGCTCGACGTCTCCAATCTCCTGTTCGACCTCGAGTCGCAGATCGTGCGCACGCAGATCCTCGAAGGCGAGCCGCGCATCGACGGGCGCGACACGCGCACGGTGCGGCCCATCGAGATCCGCACCGGCGTGCTGCCGCGCACCCACGGGTCGGCGCTGTTCACGCGCGGCGAGACGCAGGCGCTGGTCGTCGCCACGCTCGGCACCGCCCGCGACGCGCAACGCATCGACGCGCTGATGGGCGAGTTCACCGACCGCTTCATGCTCCACTACAACATGCCGCCGTTCGCCACCGGCGAGACCGGGCGCGTCGGCACGCCGAAGCGTCGCGAGATCGGTCACGGCCGCCTCGCCAAGCGCGCGTTGCTGGCCTGCCTGCCGCCCATCGAGGAGTTCAGCTACTCGATCCGCCTGGTCTCCGAGATCACCGAGTCGAACGGCTCGTCGTCGATGGCTTCGGTGTGCGGCGGTTGCCTGGCGCTGATGGACGCCGGCGTGCCGATGAAGTCGCACGTGGCCGGCATCGCGATGGGCCTGATCAAGGAAGGCAACAAGTTCGCGGTGCTGACCGACATCCTCGGCGACGAGGACCACCTGGGCGACATGGACTTCAAGGTGGCGGGCACCACGACCGGCATCACCGCGTTGCAGATGGACATCAAGATCCAGGGCATCACGAAGGAGATCATGCAGGTCGCCCTCGCGCAGGCGCAGGAGGCGCGTCACCACATCCTGGACAAGATGCAGGAGGCGATGCCCCAGATGAAGACCGAGCTGTCCGACTTCGCGCCGCGCCTGATCACGCTCAAGATCAATCCCGAGAAGATCCGCGACGTGATCGGCAAGGGCGGCGCCACCATCCGCGCGCTGACCGAGGAGACCAAGACGCAGATCGACATCAACGACGAAGGCATCGTCACCATCGCGTCGGTCGACGCGGCGGCGGGACAGGTGGCCAAGAAGCGCATCGAGGACCTGACGGCCGAGGTCGCGGTCGGCACGGTCTACGAGGGCACGGTGTTGAAGCTGCTGGACTTCGGCGCCATCGTCCAGGTGCTGCCCGGCAAGGACGGCCTGCTGCATATCAGCCAGATCGCCAACGAGCGCGTGGCCGCGGTCACCGACTACCTGAAGGAAGGCCAGGTCGTGAAGGTCAAGGTCCTCGAGGCCGACGACAAGGGTCGCCTGCGGCTGTCGATGAAGGCGGTGGCCGCCGAGGCGCCGGCACCGCAGCCGGTCACGGCGGAGTGACGGAACGACCGGACCTCCCGGTCCGGTTTAAGAGGGCGCGCCGCGGCGCGCCTTCTTTCGTTTCGTGCATCCGCCGCGCGCCGACGCGAACGGGCGCGTCGCGACGCCATACTCGACGTCCGCAAGAAGGAGCCCAGCCATGAAAGCAGTCGAGATCACGCGGTTCGGCGGACCGGAAGTCTTGCAACTGGGCCAGCGCGAGCAGCCGGTGCCCGGGCCGGGCGAGGTCCTGATCCGGGTCCGCGCCGCCGGCATCAACCGGCCCGACGTCCTGCAGCGCGGCGGCCACTATCCGGTGCCGCCGGGCGCGTCCGACATTCCCGGCCTGGAGGTGGCGGGCACCATCGCGGCGATCGGTGATGACAGCGACGACGCGGCGAACGGGCTCGGCCTGGCGATCGGCGACCCGGTCTGCGCGCTGGTGCAGGGCGGCGGCTACGCGGAGTACTGCACGGCCCCCGGCGCCCAGTGCCTGCCGATCCCGGACGGCCTGTCGATGGTCGAGGCGGCCTCGCTGCCCGAGACCTTCTTCACCGTGTGGAGCAACGTGATCACGCGCGGCGGCCTGGGTCGCGACGCGGGAGGGCGGGTCGACACGCTGCTGGTCCAGGGCGGCACCAGCGGCATCGGCGTGACCGCGATCCAGCTCGCGAAGGCGCTCGGCCATCGCGTCTTCGCCACCGCCGGATCGGACCAAAAGGCGCGCGCCTGCGAGGCGCTCGGCGCCGAACGCGGCATCAACTACCGCACCGAGGACTTCGTCGAGGTGGTGAAGTCGCTGACCGACGGGCGCGGGGTCGACGTCATCCTCGACATGGTCGGCGGCGACTATCTGCCGCGCGAGGTGAAGGCACTGGCGGACGACGGGCGACTCTGCCTGATCGCGTTGCTGGGCGGTGCGAAGGCCGAGATCGACCTCGGGCAGGTCCTCCGGCGCCGGCTGACGATCACCGGCTCGACGCTGCGGCCGCGCGACGTCGCGTTCAAGGCGCGCATCGCCGACGACCTGCGCCAGCAGGTCTGGCCGCTGATCGCGGCGGGCGCCATCAAGCCGGTCGTGTATCGCAGCTTCCCGCTGGCGATGGCGGGCGACGCCCATCGGCTGATGGAGAGCAGCGAACACGTCGGCAAAATCGTGCTGGAGGTCTGACGCGGGAGACTCGGACACGGGCCGCGGCCGTTTGACCCGCTTCGGGGGTCATGCGTACAATCCCGCGGTTTCGCGCCGAGGATTCGCAGTCGGCGCGCGTTCAGCCGATCCTCGTCGTACCGCCATGCAGCGCAGAAAACACGTCGTCGGCAACTGGAAGATGAACGGCGACCTGGCCGCCAACGACGCATTGCTGTCGGCGTGCCTCGGGCTGCCCCGATCCGAAGTCGCGGTCGACCTCTGCGTGCCGTTTCCCTATCTCGCGCAGGCGGCCGCCAGGCTCGCCGGCTCGGCGATCTCCCTCGGGGCGCAGGACGTGAGCGAGTTCGAATGCGGCGCCTACACCGGCGAAGTCGCAGGCAGCATGCTGAAGGAGTTCGGCTGCCGTCATGCGATCGTCGGGCACTCCGAGCGCAGGACGTGGTTCGGGGACACCGACGACCGGGTGGCGGCCAAGGCGGCCCGGTCGATCGCGGCGGGACTGATCCCGATCGTGTGCGTCGGCGAAACGTTGCTGGAACGCGAGCAGGGACGTGCCGAGGAGGTGGTGGCGCGGCAGCTCGATGCGGTGCTTGAGCGCATCGGCGCCGCCGGAATGGCGGGATCGATGCTGGCCTACGAACCGGTGTGGGCGATCGGCACCGGCAGGACCGCATCGCCCGAGGAGGCGCAGGCGATGCACGCGATGATCCGCGCGCACGTGCGCGAGCACGATGCGCGCGTCGCGGCGGAGTTGGTCGTGCTGTACGGCGGTAGCGTCAAGTCGTCCAACGCGGCATCGCTGTTCGCCTGCGACGACATCGACGGCGGCCTGATCGGCGGCGCGTCGCTGATGGCGGACGACTTCCTGCGCATCGTCGATGCCGCGGCGCGGGCCGGCATCGAAGCGAAGGCCGAAGCGTTCGCGAGTGCGGGCGGCTAGGCGGCGGTCGCGGTCGCGGTTCGAAGAATCTTGAAGAGCAGGTCGGGGAAATGGAAATACTGAGCAAGTTCGTCTACGTGATCATGCTGCTGTCGGCCGCCGGCATCATCGTGCTGGTGCTCCTGCAGCACGGCAAGGGCGCCGACATGGGAACCGGTTTCGGCGCAGGCGCGTCGGGTAGCCTGTTCGGCGCCACCGGGGCCGCCAACTTCCTCAGCCGGACGACCGGCATCCTGGCCGCCGTCTTCTTCGTCAGCACGCTCGCGCTCGCGTGGTTCGCGACCAACCGGCCGAAGACGGTCGGCGGCGTGATGCAGAACCTCCCGGTCCAGAGTGCCCCGGCGAGTGGGGTGCCCGGCGAACCGGCCCCCGGGGTCGTACCGGCCGGGCCGCCAGCGGCGCCGAAGCCGACCGAGATTCCGAAGTAGCGCAGGCGGCGTCCCGACAGGCACCGGTGGTATCCGAAGATCGACGTCCGCAGCGAGACGGGCGCGCAATGAGACAATTTGTTCGAAGGCAGGCCGCAGCGACTGGCGGCTCGCCCCACGTGCCGACGTGGTGAAATTGGTAGACACGCTATCTTGAGGGGGTAGTGGCGAAAGCTGTGCGAGTTCGAGTCTCGCCGTCGGCACCAAGGTTGTTGCGTCTCTTCGTCCGGTCGGGTCGATCGCGCCACGGCGCGGGAATTCCGGCGGAACCACCAGGATCGTCCGTGCTCGAAAACTACTTTCCGGTCCTGTTGTTCATCCTCGTCGGTTCCGGCGTCGGCCTGGCCGCCATCACGCTCGGCAACCTGGTCGCCCCGAACCACCCCGACAGCGAGAAGCTCTCGCCGTACGAGTGCGGCTTCGAAGCGTTCGAGGACGCGCGCATGAAGTTCGACGTGCGCTACTACCTCGTCGCCATCCTCTTCATCCTGTTCGACCTCGAGACGGCATTCTTTTTCCCCTGGGCGGTTTCGCTGAGGGATCTCGGCCTCTACGGCTACCTGACGATGGTCGTCTTCGTCGTCGAATTCCTGGTCGGCTTCTGGTACATCTGGAAGAAGGGCGCACTGGATTGGGAATGAGCCGATCGCCCGCATCTGCAGTGCTCCCCGAGAACCGAAGCAACCTCCTGTCATGAGCATCGAAGGCGTACTTTCCGAAGGCTTCGTCACGACGAAGATCGACAACGTCGTCAACTGGGTGCGGACCGGCTCGCTGTGGCCGATGAGCTTCGGGCTCGCCTGTTGCGCCGTCGAGATGATGCACGCGGGCGCGTCGCGTTACGACCTCGACCGCTTCGGCGTGGTGTTCCGGCCGAGTCCCCGGCAGTCCGACGTCATGATCGTCGCCGGCACGTTGTGCAACAAGATGGCGCCGGCGCTGCGCAAGGTCTACGACCAGATGACCGAGCCGCGCTGGGTGATCTCGATGGGGTCGTGCGCCAACGGCGGCGGCTACTACCACTACTCGTACTCGGTCGTTCGCGGCTGCGACCGCATCGTGCCCGTCGACGTCTACGTGCCCGGTTGTCCGCCCACGGCCGAGGCGCTGATGTACGGCATCCTGCAGCTGATGAACAAGATCAAGCGCGAAACCACGATCGCCCGCTCCTGATGGCCAGCACACCGGAAGTCACGCCCGACGCCGCGGCCCCGCGGGCCACGACGCGGCTCGCGACGCTCGAGGGCAACCTGCGCACGATCTTCGGCGACCGCATGAAGAGCCTGATCGTGGCCAACGGCGAGTTGACGATGGTCGTCTCGCCGGTCGAGTACGCGTCGATCGCGCAGACGTTGCGCGACCATGCCGATCTGCAGTTCGAGGAACTGCTCGACCTGTGCGGCGTCGACTACGAGGGGTATGGCGAAGGATCGTGGACCGGCCTGCGCTTCGCCGCGGTGTCCCACCTGCTGTCGATGACGCACAACTGGCGCCTGCGCCTGCGCACCTTCGCGGTCGACGACGACTTTCCGGTGCTGCCGTCCCTGACCGGCATCTGGCCGTCGGTCAACTGGTACGAGCGCGAGGCCTTCGACCTGTTCGGCATCGTCTTCGAAGGGCACGACGACCTGCGTCGCATCCTGACGGACTACGGGTTCGTGGGGCATCCGTTCCGGAAGGACTTCCCGGTCACCGGCAACGTCGAGATGCGCTACGACCCGGAGCAGAAGCGTGTGATCTACCAGCCCGTCACGATCGAGCCGCGCGAGGTCGTGCCGCGGGTGATCCGCGAGCCGGGATACGGCGGGACGCGATAGTCATGGCAGAGATCAAGAACTACACGTTGAACTTCGGTCCGCAGCATCCGGCGGCGCACGGCGTGCTGCGTCTCGTGCTGGAACTCGACGGCGAGGTCGTGCAGCGCGCGGACCCCCACATCGGCCTGCTGCATCGCGCGACCGAGAAGCTGGCCGAGACGCGGACCTACCTGCAGTCGGTGCCCTACATGGACCGGCTCGACTACTGCTCGATGATGTGCAACGAGCACGGCTACGTGCTCGCCATCGAGAAGCTGCTCGACGTCGAGGTGCCGCTGCGCGCTCAGTACATCCGCGTCATGTTCGACGAGATCACGCGGGTCATGAACCACCTGCTGTGGCTCGGCGCGCACGCGCTCGACGTCGGCGCGATGGCGGTGTTCCTCTACGCGTTCCGCGAGCGCGAGGACCTGATCGACATGTACGAGGCGGTGTCGGGCGCACGCATGCACGCGGCCTACTACCGGCCGGGCGGCGTGTACCGCGACCTGCCCGACGTGATGCCGCAATACCAGACGTCGAAGTGGAAGAACGGCAAGGCGCTGAAGGCGTTGAACGTCAACCGGCAGGGATCGTTGCTCGACTTCATCGAGGATTTCACCAACCGCTTTCCGCGCTACGTGGACGAGTACGAGACGCTGCTGACCGACAACCGCATCTGGAAGCAGCGGCTGGTCGGCGTCGGCGTGGTCACGCCCGAACGGGCGAAGGCGCTCGGCTTCACCGGTCCGATGCTGCGCGGGTCGGGCATCGAGTGGGACCTGCGGAAGAAGCAGCCGTACGAGGTCTACGACCTGCTCGACTTCGACATCCCGGTGGGCACCAACGGCGATTGCTACGACCGTTACCTGGTGCGCATCGAGGAGCTGCGCCAGTCGAACCGCATCATCAAGCAGTGCATCGAATGGTTGCGGAACAACCCCGGTCCGGTGATCGTCGACAACCACAAGGTAGCGCCGCCGTCGCGCGTCGACATGAAGACCAACATGGAAGAGCTGATCCATCACTTCAAGCTCTATACCGAAGGCATGCGCGTCCCGGCGGGCGAAGCGTATGCGGCGGTCGAACATCCGAAGGGCGAGTTCGGCATCTACATCGTGTCCGACGGCGCCAACAAGCCGTTCCGCGTGAAGATCCGCGCGGCCGGCTACGCCCACCTGCAATCGCTCGACGAGATGTCGCGTGGCCACATGCTGGCCGACGTCGTCACGATCATCGGCACGCAGGACATCGTGTTCGGCGAGATCGACCGATGAGCACGGTCGTCGACACGCGGCCGGCGCAGCCCCTCTGGCTCGAGCAGGTCAGCGCGCGCTTGCGCGAGGTGCTCGAGAGGATGCCAGCCTGCGCGACCTGCGTCTCGTCGCAGGGCTGATTCGATGAAACCACTGCGAGCGCTGCCCCTCGTGTTGCGTCGATCGCTCGTGGCGGCGCTGGTCGTCTCGTCGATGCCGTCCATCGCCCATGCGCAGGACGCACCCGGCGACGATTTCCTCCACGCGCTCGACGCCAGGCGCTACGCCGACAGCTGGGACCTCTCGTCGGGTTACTTCCGGCAGTCGGTGTCGAAGGGCGAGTGGACGAAGCAGGCGATCGGCGCGCGTGAGCCGCTCGGCGACGTCGCGTCGCGAAAGCTCCGGTCGTCGCAGCCGGAAAGCAACCCGCCCGGCGCCCCACCCGGCGAGTACCTCTTGCAGACCTACGACACGACCTTCACCTCGCAGGGCGCGCCGTGCACCGAGACGTTGCCGCTGGTCAGGGACCCCGACGGCCGATGGCGCGCCGTCGGCTACTTCGTCCGCTGACGGCACAGCTCCCGATCGACGCAGCCCGCCAGCCACGCCATGCAAACCTCCGAATCCAACGTCACCCTGAATCCGCCGGTCGAAACTCGACCGGTGGCTCGCAAGCTCAGCGACGATGCCTACCGACGCATCGATCGGGAGGTGTCCAAGTTCCCGCCCGAAGGCAAGATGTCCGCCGTGATGGCCGCCCTCGGCATCGCGCAGGACGAGACCGGCTGGTTGTCGGTGGAAGTCATGGCCGACGTCGCGAGCTATCTCGACATGCCGGCCATCGCGGTGCAGGAAGTCGCCACCTTCTACAACATGTACAACGTCCGGCCGCTCGGTCGCCACAAGATCACGGTCTGCACCAACCTGCCGTGCGCGCTGTCCGGCGGCGCGCGGGCCGGCGACTACCTGAAGGACCGGCTCGGCATCGAGTACCAGGAGACCACGCCGGACGGGGCCTTCACGTTACAGGAGGGCGAGTGCATGGGCGCCTGCGGCGATGCACCGGTCATGCTGGTGAACAACAAGCGCATGGTGAGCTGGATGAGCGACGAGAAGATCGACGCGTTGCTCGATGAATTGTCTTCGAAGGCCGCAACGTCATGATCTCCACGCCACCCGACACCCTGACCACGCGACCGCTCGGCCTGTCTGCGCTCGAGAAGAGCGGGCATGTCATCCGCGAGCTCAACACGTCGATCCACGACCGGCATCTCGCCCCACAGATCATGGCGGGCCTGACCGGCGACAACTGGCACCTGGCAGACTACGAGGCGCGCGACGGCTACAAGGCGCTGCGCAGGATCCTCGACGAGAAGATCACGCCCGAGCAGGTCATCGCTCAGGTCAAGGCGTCGGCCCTGCGGGGCCGCGGCGGTGCGGGTTTTCCGACCGGCCTCAAGTGGAGCTTCATGCCGCGCCAGTTCCCGGGGCCGAAGTACCTGGTCTGCAACTCCGACGAAGGCGAGCCGGGCACGTTCAAGGACCGCGACATCCTGCGCTACAACCCGCACATCCTGATCGAGGGCATGATCATCGGCGGCTATGCGATGGGCATCCCGGTCGGCTACAACTACATCCACGGCGAGATCTGGGCCGAGTACGAACGCTTCGAGGAAGCGCTCGACGAGGCGCGCGCCGCGGGCTATCTCGGCGACGACATCCTGGGCAGCGGCTTCTCGTTCCAGCTGCACGGTTTCCACGGCTACGGCGCCTACATCTGCGGCGAGGAGACGGCGCTGCTCGAGTCGCTCGAAGGCAAGAAGGGCCAGCCGCGCTTCAAGCCGCCGTTCCCGGCGAGCTTCGGCCTGTACGGCAAGCCGACGACCATCAACAATACCGAGACCTTCGCCGCGGTGCCGTGGATCATCCGCAACGGCGCCGAGGCGTTCCTGAAGACCGGTCGGCCCAACAACGGCGGCACCAAGCTGTTCTCGATCTCGGGCGACGTGGAAATGCCGGGCAACTACGAGATCCCGCTCGGCACGCCGTTCGCGAAGCTGCTCGAGCTCGCCGGCGGCATGCGCGGCGGCAGGAAGCTCAAGATGGTCATCCCCGGCGGCTCGTCGGCGCCCGTCGTCAAGGGCGACCTGATGATGAACACCGACATGGACTACGACGCGATCGCGAAGGCCGGGTCGATGCTCGGGTCGGGCGCGGTGATCGTGATGGACGAGACGCGCTGCGCGGTCGCGTCGCTGCTGCGGCTCGCGTACTTCTACTTCGAGGAGTCGTGCGGACAATGCACGCCGTGCCGCGAAGGCACCGGCTGGATGTATCGCGTGGTGCATCGCATCGAGCACGGCGAAGGCCGCATGGAGGACCTCGACCTGCTGCTGTCGGTGGCCGACAACATCCAGGGCCGCACGATCTGCGCGCTCGGCGACGCGGCGGCGATGCCGGTGCGCGCCTTCATCAAGAACTACCGGGACGAATTCGAATACCACATCGAGAACAAGTGCTGCCTCGTGGGTCCCGGTGCGCACCCGCATGCGCCGCACGCGTCGCCGCTCGAGCGCGCGCAGGCCAACGCGCAGATTCGTCCGGCCGCGGTCGAGCAGCGTCCCGCGCCGATCCCGGCCTAGCCTCGAGCGCAACCTCGAGCCGTCACCCGAAGCGATACCCGAAAGCGATATCCGAGTCTCATGGTCCAAGTCGAGATCGACGGCAAGCCCGTCGAAGTGCAGGAAGGCAGCATGGTGATGGACGCCGCCAACAAGCTGGGCATCTACGTCCCGCACTTCTGCTACCACAAGAAGCTGACCATTGCGGCCAACTGCCGCATGTGCCTGGTCGACGTGGAAAAGGCGCCGAAGCCGATGCCCGCCTGCGCCACGCCGGTCACGGCCGGCATGATCGTGCGCACCGCGTCGCCGAAGGCCGTGCAGGCGCAGAAGGGCGTGATGGAGTTCCTGCTGATCAACCATCCGCTCGACTGTCCGATCTGCGACCAGGGCGGCGAGTGCCAGCTGCAGGACATCGCGGTGGGCTACGGCGGCAGCAACTCGCGCTACGCGGAAGAAAAGCGCGTCGTCTTCGAGAAGGAGGTCGGCCCGCTGATCTCGATGAAGGAGATGACCCGCTGCATCCATTGCACGCGTTGCGTCCGCTTCGGGCAGGAGATCGCGGGCGTGATGGAGTTCGGCATGCTGAACCGCGGCGAGCACGCGGAGATCACGACCTTCGTCGGCAAGACCGTCGACAGCGAGCTGTCCGGCAACATGATCGACATCTGTCCGGTCGGCGCGCTGCTGTCGAAGCCGTTCCGCTACAGCGCCCGCACCTGGGAGCTGTCGCGACGCAAGTCGATCAGCCCGCACGACGGCCTGGGCGCCAACCTGATCGTGCAGGTCAAGGGGGCCGACGTGATGCGCGTCGTGCCGCTCGAGAACGAGGCGGTGAACGAGTGCTGGCTGTCCGACCGGGACCGCTTCTCGTACGAGGCGCTCGGTAGCCCGGACCGCCTGACGAAGCCGATGCTGAAGATCGGCCGCGGACCCGATGCGCCGTGGCGCGAGGTCGACTGGCCCGAGGCGCTGGAATACGTCGCGTCCAACCTGAAGCGCGTCGCGGACGGCGGCGGTGCCGACCAGGTCGGCGCGCTCGCGTCGCCGCACTCGACGCTGGAAGAGCTGCACCTGCTGCAGAAGCTGATGCGCGGCATCGGCTCGGACCACATCGACACGCGCCTGCGCCAGTCCGAATTCGCGGCGGGACCGGTCCAGGCTCCCGTGCTCGGCATGGGCATCGAAGCGTTCGCGACGCTCGATCGCGTGCTGGTCGTGGGCTCGTTCCTGCGCAAGGACCAGCCGCTGCTCGCGCAGCGCTTGCGGCAGGCCGTCAAGCGCGGCGCCGCGCTGTCCATCGTGCACGCGGTCGACGACGACCTGTTGATGCCGGTCGCCAACAAGATGATCGTGCCGCCGTCGCAGTGGGTCGACGCGCTGGCCTCGATCGAGGCGGCGGGGGCCGCGAACGACACGAGCGGCAGCGCCACCGAGGCATCGAAGCTGATCGCGCGCAGCTTCGCGTCGGGGCTGTCGAAGGCCATCCTGCTCGGTAGCGCCGTGGTCCAGCATCCGCAGTTCTCGCGCATCCACGCCGCCGCCGAATCGCTCGCGAAGGCCACCGGCGCCAGGATCGGCTTCCTGACCGAGGCGGCCAACAGCGTCGGCGCGCATCTCGTGAAGGCGCTGCCGCTGGCGGGCGGTCTCGATGCCGCGGCCATGCTCGCCGATCCGCGTCGCGCCTACCTGCTGCTGAACGTCGAGCCCGACCTCGACCTGGCCGACCCCGTCGCGGGTGCGCGTGCCTTCGCGGCGGCCGAACTGGTCGTCGCGATGACGGCGTTTCGCAGCGCGGTCGATCGTCACGCCGACGTCATGCTGCCGATCGCGCCGTTCAGCGAGACGTCGGGCACGTTCGTCAACACCGAGGGCCGCGCGCAGAGCTTCAACGGCAGCGTCAAGCCGCGCGGGCAGACCCGGCCCGCCTGGAAGGTGCTCCGCGTGCTGGGCAACCTGCTCGGCCTCGCCGGATTCGACTACGAGTCGTCCGAGGCGGTGCGGACCGAGATCACCGGCGGCGCGACCGACCTGTCCGAGCGTTGCGGTCCGCACGCGGCGGGGAATACGCGCCCGCCCGTGCAACGACCTCCGGCCGGCCGGGGTCTGGAGCGCATCGCCGACGTGCCGATCTATTTCGCCGACGTGCTGGTGCGACGCTCGCCGCCCCTGCAGGCCACGCACGACGCAGCGCCGCCGCGGGCGCGCCTGAACGGCCGCGCG
>CAHJXF010000022.1 GCA_903644065.1 Betaproteobacteria bacterium | reverse complement strand
TCACCGCCGGCGCCCTACCCGGCCGATTGAGGTCCCACGACGCGCTTCACCTCGCGGTCGCGCTACGCGTCGGGGTCGACGAGATCATCACTTACGACGCCGAACTGTCCGCCGCCGCGAGGCCGATGTCTCGCGCGAGGCGACAGCGGCGACGCGGCGTCGAAGCGTCGACGCCAGCCGGCTTCGTCCACGCCCTTGACGAGCAGCCACAGGCAGAACGACGACTCGCCGATCAGCGGCACGACCAGGATGCCCGGCAGCAACAGGTCCGCGAGCCGCGGCAGGAACAGCGCGGCGGCGCACGCGACCAGGTACACGACGCCCGAGACCTGCATCGCGACGCCGAGCGCGCGCGGGAAGTAGCCGGCGCGATACAGCAGGCGGCCGAGCAGCAGGCAGACGACGCCGAAGATCAGCAGGCTGACGTCGAAGCACATCGTGTGCGCCTTCAACACCAGCCCCGCGAACGCGTCGCGCGAAGCATCGACACCCGTGGGCGCGTCCACGATCGCCGCGACCCACAGCAGCAGGACCTTGTCGACGGCTTCGAGCCCGATCGACACGCCGTTGGTCAAGAGCGCCATCAGCGCGACGGTGCGGTCGACCGGCTCCAGCAGGCGATACTCGATCACCGCCAGCACCAGCGCGCAGACCACGACGGCGAGTTCGAGCGCGATGCTGACGCGCCACAGGCCGGGCGACGCCGCGATGTTGCGGATCGACGCGGCCGGGTCGCCGCCCACGATCATGCGGTCGCGGACGTAGGCCTCGGCGAAGCCGGCCGCGACGATGATGAAGAGGTAGAGCAGCCCGCCGAAGCGGGCATGGGCGCGCGGGGCGGCTTCAAAGGCGCGGGGCATGCGCGAGGTCGTGACGTCGGTACGGTCGTGCGAAGCGGCGAAGCGTCGGAGCGGCGAAGCGTCGGAGCAGCGAAGCGTCAGCCGCGCGGCGGGATGTCCAGGCCGCGCGCGACCGCGGGCCGCGCGAGGAACGCCTGCAACGCGCGATCGACTTCGGGGTAGTCGCCGTAGCCGACCAGGTCGCCGGCGCCGTAGAAGCCGACCAGGCCGTTGATCCACGGAAAGGTCGCGATGTCGGCGATCGTGAAGTCGTCGCCCATCAGCCACGTCCGCCCCGCGAGGCGTCCGTCCAGCACCTTCAACAGGCGCCTGGCTTCGGCGACGTAGCGGTCGCGCGGCCGCTTGTCGTCGTAGTCTCGGCCGGCGAACTTCACGAAGAAGCCGACCTGCCCGAACATCGGGCCGATGCCGCCCATCTGGAACATCAGCCACTGCAGGGTCTCGTAGCGCAGCGCCGGGTCGCTCGACATCAGCCGCCCGGTCTTCTCGGCGAGGTAGATCAGGATGGCGCCCGACTCGAACAGCGCGAGCGGACGGCCGCCGGGGCCGTCCGGATCGATGATCGCGGGGATCTTGTTGTTCGGGTTGAGGGACAGGAAGGCCGGCGAGGTCTGGTCGTCGCGATCGAAGCGGACGGCGTGCACCTCGTACGGCAAGCCGGTCTCTTCCAGCGCGATCGCGACCTTGACGCCGTTGGGTGTGGCCCACGAGTAGAGCTGCAGCCGGTCGGGATGCGCGGGCGGCCAGCGGCCGGTGACGGGAAAGTCGGCGAGGGAAGTCATGCGGCCATGATGCCATCGCAGCACCCGGCACCGATCGGCAGGCGTCGCCGGTTCCGCATCGACCGGTGGCCCCGGCCGCCCTCGAACGCCGCTCGGATCAGTGCAGCGACGCGAGCAGGCAGTCTTCGAGTCCGCCGGCCAGAAGCTCGCGCGGCAGGTCCTTGCCGATGAAGACGATGCGACTGTCGCGCGCTTCGTCCTTCCGCCACGTCTTGCCGTAGTCGTTGCTCATCAGCATGTGGACGCCCTGGATGATCACGCGCTGGCGCACGCCGTCGATGTGCACGACGCCCTTGTAACGCATCAGCTGCGGGCCGTAGATGCGCAGGAGCGTGTGGAAGAACTCCGACAAGCGGTCGCCGTCGAACGGTCGATCGGCCCGGAACACGAGGCTCGAGACGTCGTCGTCGTGCTCGTGCGTCACGTCGGTGAGAAAGGCCGGCTCGATCTCGAGGATCGCGTTCAGGTCGAAGCCGCGCACGTCCAGCAGTTGGTCGATCGGCGCGTCGCCGAAATGCGTGGCCTCGATCGGCGCGCGCGGGTTCATGCGCCGCAGCCGCTGCTGCAGCGCAGCCGCGTCGTCTTCCGAGACCAGGTCGGTCTTCGACAGCAGGATGCGATCGGCGAACCCGACCTGCTCCTGCGCTTCGTGGTGCGCATCGAGCTGTGCCGGCGCGTGCACCGCGTCGACCAGCGTCACGATCGCGTCGAGCAGGTACTGCGATGCGATGCGTTCGTCGATGAAGAAGGTCTGCGCCACGGGGGCGGGATCGGCGAGGCCGGTCGTCTCGATGATCACGCGATCGAACGCCAGCGTGCCGCCGGCGCGCTTGTCGTGCAGCTCGCCGAGGATGCGCACCAGGTCGCCGCGGACGGTGCAGCAGATGCAGCCGTTGTTCATCTCGACGATCTGCTCGTCGCCATCCTGGACCAGCAATTCGTTGTCGATACCGGCTTCGCCGAACTCGTTCTCGATCACGGCGATGCGCTTGCCGTGCTGCTCCTGCAGGATGCGGTTGAGCAGCGTGGTCTTGCCGCTGCCGAGGAAGCCGGTGAGGATGGTGACGGGGATGAGCATGAGGGATTCGCGCGAATCGTCGTGGGACCCGATCTTATCGCTATTGACTATGCAGTAACGACAAGACGCGAGCGGATCGCTGGACGATTTGCATCGCGGCGGGCCGGCAGGCAACCTCGCAGCGTCGACGCCGGCGGATAAGATGGTGGCCGCGAGAACCGAGGCCTCGACGCGGGTGTCGCACGGACCGCACGGACCGCACGGACCGCACGGACCGCAAGGACCGGACGGACCGGACGGACGCGCTCGTCGCCGACTTGGCGGAAGTCGCGCGCCAGTCCTCGAGCCCGCTCTCGCGGCCGGATCGCCCGGCGTGCTGGGTGCCCTGCCCAACGATGACAGGAGGCGACGCATGAATCGACCGACCAGACAGACGCTGCCTCATGCGGCGAAGGGACCTCTGGGACCGCCTCCGCGGCTCGGCGGCAGCCTGGGCACCGTCGCCGAAGCGGTCGCCGCTTGGCCCGGCATCGAGACGACGGTGCACTGGCACCTCGTCGATCGGTCGCAGGTGGACGGCGTGGACTTCTACCTCGGCGAAGAGGAACTGGGTCATCTCCATCTCGACGGCTCGATCCATCTGGCCACCAGCGCCGGCCTGGGGCGGACGCTGGTCGACGAAGGAGCGGCGAGGCCGTTCCGCTATCAAGCGGGCTGGGTCGAGGAGCAGGTGCGCCGCATCGGTGCGGACGCCGCGATTGCGCTGTTCCGTCGCGCCTACGAGGCGTTGCTGGCCTGAGATGCCGTGCTGATCGCGTACATTCAAGCCATCGGTGCCGTGCCACGCGCTCCGACCGCATGCGACGCCGCAGCGCCGCGACAGAGGAATACCGAATGACCCGAGTCCGATCCGGCGACGCGTCCGCGGCATTGACCGACAAGGCCGAGCACGCGCAGGAACGCTACCTCACGGCGTGCCGCGAGGTGCTGCTGGGCAATCCCTACGACGCCGATTGGCTCGAGGCCTTGCGCGTGGCGATGGACACCGCGCACGAGGAGATGAAGGCCTCCTGGACGGTCGTCGACGAGTGAACCGCTCGACCGCGCGATCGAATCGATCCACTCGTCGCCCGGGGCGTCACAGTCGGCGGCAGGGTGCAGGACCCACGACGGGCGATGTCACGTCGCCGTCGTGACGCGCGGTCGGCCTCCGCAGAGGCAAGGCGTGGACGGCGGTCGCGCGATCGAGGCGGCGCCTGCGGCGAGACGTCGCTCGAACAGTTCGAGCGACGCGACCAGGGCCTGGATCGCGTCGAGCTGGCAGAGATGCGCTTCGCGCAGCGCCTCCATGCGCTCGTCGGCGCATCGTTCGGCCACGACGTCCAGCAAGGTGGACTTCGCCTTCGCCGTGTCCTGGACCCGGCGAATCGCGTCTTGCAATCGTCGCAGGTCCGGCCAGGCCGTTTGCGGGTCCACGATGATCTCCGGATGGTCGAGCCATTCAGGTTACGTGTCCCGGCTCGCGGCAGATGCAGAAGCAGACCGGTTTTCCGCTGCCTGATCCGCTTCGACCGACCAACGCGCTCGAACGGCCGTCCGACGGTTCCGTTCGCGTTGCAGGTGGACCCGCGGCGTGGCGGACGGGCTGTCTCGCTCGACAAACCGACATCGATTCGATCATTCGACCGAACGGTCGATCCGGGCGTCAGGACCCGGCGTCCAGCGGCGGCGGATCGCGCCGCGGGACGACGCGCAGGCGCATCGAACTGAGGCCGCTGGCGACGAGGGCCAGGGTCGCGGCCAGAGCGAGCGCGACGACCGAGCCGCGGCGGCTGGACTCGCCGGTCAGGCTGAAGAGGCTGGCCAGGACCACGGCGCCCAGCGTCTGGCCGGTGAGGCGCGCCGTGCCCAGCATGCCGCTGGCGCCGCCCGATCGCTGCGGCGGTGCGCTCGTCACGATGGTGTGGTTGTTGGGCGACTGGAACAGGCCGAAGCCGATGCCGCAGAGCGCCATGCGCCATGCGATGTCGAAGTCGCTCGGGTGGATCGACAGCAGGGCCAGCGCGGCCAGGCCCGTCGCCAGCAGCGCCAGGCCGATGCCGCCGAGCAGGCCGTCGGGATAGCGGCCGATCAGGCGTCCGGCGACCGGTGCCGCCAGCACCACGCCGAGCGGCCAGGCGGTGATCAGCAGGCCGGCCTCCGTGTGGGAGCGGCCGTAGGCGCCGAGGAACAGGAACGGCAACGCGATGTAGGCGATGGTTTGCGCGGCGAACGCGCTGACCGAAGTGCACATCGACAGCGCGAAGACGGGAATGCGCAGCAGGTCGATCGGCAGCATCGGCACGGTGCGTCGCAACTGGCCGCGGATGTAGACGAAGCCGACCAGCAGGCCGGCGACGAGCAGCGCGGTCCCGCCGGCCGCCCCGATCCCGGCGACGCCGCCACGGGTGCCGAGCGCCTCGGCGCCGAGGAAGAACAGGCCGAACATCAGCGCGTTCATCACCACGTCCGTAGCACGCAGCGCGCTGCCCTTCTGCGGCGCCGAGACGTTCGGCGGCAACGCGCGCAGGCCGATCACCAGCGCGACCAGGCCGACCGGCAGGTTGACGACGAAGAGATACGGCCAGTGGGCGACCGACAGGATCAGCGCGGCGATCGACGGACCCGCGACCGAGCCGCTCGCGACCACCAGCGAGTTGATCGCCACGCCGCGGCCGAGCAGGCGGGCCGGGTAGATGACGCGCACCAGCGCCGCGTTGACGGCCATGATGCCGGCCGCGCCGACGCCCTGGCCGGCGCGCGCGACGATCAAAATGTCGAGCGTGGGCGCCAGCGCGCACAGCAGCGACGCGAGCGTGAAGACCGCGACGCCGCCGAGGTAGACGCGGCGATGTCCGATCAGGTCGCCGAGCAACGCGAGCGGCAACAGCAGCGCGAGGACCGCGAGCTGGTAGGCGTTGACCACCCAGATGGCATGCGCCGCCGTGGCGTGCAGGTCCATCGCGATGCCCGGCAGCGCCAGGTTGACGATGGTGGCGTCGAGCACGGCCAGCGAGATGCCGAGGATGATCGCCGTCATCGCCACGTAGCGCGCGGGCGTCGGCATGCCTTCGTAGGCGGTGGGGGTGGTCATGGGAAAGGCGTGCTGGACAGCGCCAGGGTGGACGAGGGCGTCATCTTCGGCGATAACCGGCGCGAGCATGGCGCTCGCACCGGCTCGCACGAGCGGGCGGCGGCGGGAGGGCGACCCTTTCGCAGGATCGCGAGCGAGTTGGTTTTGACAGGAGTCGACGAACGATGCTGACGCTCGACCGGAACACCACCGCCCTGATCCTGGTGGATCTGCAGCAGGGGACGCTCGATCCGTAGCCGATGCCGCTCGGCCGGGTCCAGGTCGTCGAGCGCGGCCTCGCGCTGGGCCGCGCGTTCGCCGACGCTCGGGCGCCCATCATCCTGACGGCGACGGACTTCGCACCCGGTTACGCCGACATTGCGCGAGGCGCGGCGGACGCGGCCTGGGCACTGCCGGCCGAGGGGCTGCCGGTCGGCTTCGCGACGCTGGTGCCCGAGATCGACGCACTACCGGCATCGGTACGGATCACGAAGCGGCAGATGAACGCCTTCTTCGGCGCCGAGCTGGATCTGCAGTTGCGCCGTCGAGGCTGCACGGCGGTCGTGATCGGCGGCGTGGCGACGAACTTCGGCGTGGAGGCGACCGCCCGCGCCGCCTTCGAACTGGACTACGACGTGATCATCGCCGCCGACGCGTGCAGCAGCGTGGCACCGGGGCTGCACGAGTTCGCGGTCGAGAGAATATTGTCCCGCTTCGCGCGCGTCCGGCAGACGGCGGAGATCGTCGCGGCGCTATCGAAGTGAAGGAGGCGCTACGGACCGCAGGCGTCGCGCTCGGCCTTGAACCGATGGCGCTGCTCGTGCCCAAGAGCTGGCTCCCCGACCTGGACTCGAACCAGGGACACACGGATTAACAGTCCGTTGCTCTACCAACTGAGCTATCGGGGAATTGGGGGACCGCGATTATAGCGATGCGGTCGAAAGAGCGTCAACGCGCGGCTGCGTAACCGTGGCGATCGCGTCCGCCACGATTTCGATGTTGCGCTCGTTGAGCGACGCGACGCACATGCGCCCCGTGTTCAGCGCGTAGATCGCGAACTCGTCGCGCAGGCGGGCCACCTGCTGTGGCGACAGCCCCGAGTACGAGAACATGCCGCGCTGCCGGGCGATGTGGTCGAACGGCACGTCCGGCATGCGATCCCGTAAGCGCGCCACCAGGCCGACCCGCATCGCGCGGATGCGGTCGCGCATGCCGCCGAGCTCCGCTTCCCACGACGCGCGCAGCCGGGGCTCGCCGAGGACGGCGGCCACCAGCGCGCCGCCGTGCGTGGGCGGGTTCGAATAGTTGGTGCGGATCACGCGCTTCAACTGGCTGAGCACGCGCGCCGATTCGTTGCGGTCCGCGGTCACGATCGACAGCGCGCCGACCCGCTCGCCGTACAGCGAGAACGACTTGGAGAACGAGCTGGACACCAGGAACTCGACGCCCGCGTCGGCGAACGCCCGCACGACGAAGGCGTCCGCTTCGACGCCGTCGGCGAAGCCCTGGTACGCGATGTCGAGGAACGGCATCAGGCCGCGCGCGACCACCGTCTCGACGATCTTCGCCCACTGGCCGCGGTCGGGATCGACGCCGGTCGGATTGTGGCAGCACGCGTGCAGCACGACGATCGTGCCGGGCGGGGCCGCCTCGAACGCGCCGATCAGGCCGTCGAGGTCAAGGCCGCGCGTCGTCGCGTCGTAGTACGGGTAGTGGGCGACGCGGAACCCGGCCTGCGTGAACAGCGCGTGATGGTTCTCCCAGCTGGGATCGCTGATCAGCACGTCGGCATCGGGCGTCAGCCGATGGAGGAAATCGGCCCCGATCTTCAGGGCCCCGGTGCCGCCGAGCGCCTGCGCGGTCACCACCCGGCCGTCGGCCAGCACCGCGGCGCCGGCGCCGAACAACAGCTGCTGCGCAGACGCGTTGTACGGCGCCAGGCCGTCGATCGGCAGGTAGCTGCGGGCCAGCGCCTTCGTGATGCGCAGCCCCTCCGCCTCGCGCACCGCGGCCAGGACCGGCACCTTGCCGTCGGCGTCCGTGTAGACGCCCACGCCGAGGTTGATCTTGCCCGCCCGATCGTCCGCGTCGAAGGCTTCCGTCATTCCGAGGATGGGATCCTTCGGCGCGAGTTCGACGCTGCGAAACGGGGAGGCGGTCATGGGGAGGGAGCCCTGACGCGGTGCGAGTCGCGCTCGAGCAATATCCGGTAAACGATTGATTTGGCGCGGGTTCCAAAAAACACTGGATTCGCGGACCCGATCGGCGCCATAATCGCGCCTCAATGTCGCAGCGCACCAACGGTGTTCGTGGAGCGCGTCGCGCGCTCCTTGTGGTGCCGAAGACCGCACTGCAACGTCACAAATCCTAGCATGGCCGCCAACCTCGCTCCGCAGTCGACCGACGCCGATCTGGTGACGTTCGACGGCAGTCCCTTTCAGCTGTTCCAGCCGTTCGCGCCCGCCGGCGACCAGCCGCAGGCCATCGAACAACTGACCGAGGGGCTGGACGACGGGCTGGCGTTCCAGACGCTGCTCGGCGTCACTGGCTCCGGCAAGACGTTCACGATGGCCAACGTCATCGCGCGGGCCGGCCGGCCCGCGCTGGTGCTCGCGCCCAACAAGACGCTGGCGGCGCAGCTGTACTCGGAATTCCGCGAGTTCTTTCCGAACAACGCGGTCGAGTACTTCGTCAGCTACTACGACTACTACCAGCCCGAGGCGTACGTCCCGCAACGCGACCTGTTCATCGAGAAGGACTCGTCGATCAACGAGCACATCGAGCAGATGCGGCTGTCGGCGACCAAGTCGCTGATGGAGCGGCGCGACGTGGTGATCGTGGGCACGGTGTCGACGATCTACGGCATCGGCAATCCGAACGAGTACCACAAGATGATCCTGACGCTGCGCGTCAAGGACAAGCTCAGCCAGCGCGACATCATCCAGCGCTTGATCCAGATGCAGTACCAGCGCAACGAGGTCGACTTCGGGCGCGGCACGTTCCGCGTCCGCGGCGACGTCATCGACGTGTTCCCGGCAGAGCATGCCGAGCTCGCCGTCCGCATCGAACTGTTCGACGACGAGATCGAGAGCATGCAGCTGTTCGATCCGCTGACGGGTCGCGTGCGCCAGAAGATCCCGCGCTTCACGATCTATCCGGGCTCGCACTACGTCACGCAGCGCGGTACCGTCGTCAACGCGATCGAGACCATCAAGGCCGAGCTGCGCGAGCGGCTCGAGTATTTCCACAAGGAGAACCGGCTGGTCGAGGCGCAGCGTCTCGAGCAACGCACCCGCTTCGACCTCGAGATGATGACCGAGGTGGGCCACTGCAAAGGCATCGAAAACTACTCGCGGCACATCTCGGGCTCGCTGCCCGGCGAGCCGCCGTCGACGCTGATCGACTACCTGCCCGACGACGCGCTGATCTTCTTCGACGAGAGCCACGCGCTGTTCGGCCAGCTGAACGGCATGTACCGCGGCGACCGGGCACGCAAGCAAAACCTGGTCGACTACGGCTTCAGGCTGCCGTCGGCGCTCGACAACCGGCCGCTCAAGTTCGACGAGTTCGAAGGCAAGGTGCGGCAGGGTATTTTCGTGTCGGCCACCCCGGCCGAGTACGAGAACACGCACGCGGGCCAGGTCGTCGAACAGCTGGTGCGGCCGACGGGCCTGATCGATCCGCGCATCGAGGTGCGGCCCGCCAGCACGCAGGTTGACGACGTGCTGTCCGAGATCAACCTGCGGGTGGCGAAGACCGAGCGGGTGCTGGTGACCACGCTCACCAAGCGCATGGCCGAGCAACTCACCGACTACCTCGGCGAGCACGGCGTGAAGGTGCGTTACCTGCACTCGGACATCGAGACCGTGGAGCGCGCCGAGATCATTCGTGACCTGCGCCTCGGCGTGTTCGACGTGCTCGTGGGAATCAATCTGCTGCGGGAAGGTCTCGACATTCCGGAGGTGTCGCTGGTCGCGATCCTCGACGCGGACAAGGAAGGGTTCCTCCGCGCGGAACGCTCGCTGATCCAGACCATCGGACGGGCGGCGCGGAACATCAACGGCACGGCCATCCTGTACGGCGATTCGATCACCGAGTCGATGCGCCGGGCGATCGACGAGACCGATCGACGACGTGCCAAGCAGGTCGAGTTCAACACGGCCAACGGCATCGTGCCGAAGGGCGTGATCAAGCAGGTCCGCGAGATGATCGACGGTGTCTACGACTCGTCGTCGGCCCGCACGGAACTGAAGGCGGCGCAGGAGAAGGCGCGTTACGGTGCGATGGACGAGAAGCACATCGCGCGCGAGATCAAGCGGCTCGAGAAGGCCATGCTGGACCACGCGCGCAACTTGGAATTCGAGGAGGCGGCTCGATCTAGGGATCAGCTCGCCCAGCTGAAGCAGCAGGTGTTCGGTGGGACCGGTGACAACGTCCTGTCGATCGGAAATGGGAATCGGGCCGCTTGATTCGCGCGGCCGGATGGCGAATGGTAGCGAGGACGCGGGTACTCGAGCGACTCGTCGAAGCAATCGATTAATGCACCGGACAAGGTGAAAATATGCCGAAGTACGAAGCGTTCAAGATTCTGATCGTCTGCATGGGCAACATCTGCCGCTCGCCGACGGCCGAGGCCGTCTTCCGCACGAAGGTCCGCGAGGCCGGGCTGGAGAAGCACGTCGTCGTGGACTCGGCCGGCACGCACGGTTTCCACGTCGGCGAGGCGCCCGACACCCGCTCCACGCGGGCCGCGAAGAAGCGCGGCTACGAGATGGAGACGCTGGTCGCGCGCCAGATCACGAAGGAAGATTTCGCTCATTTCGACCTGATCCTCGCGATGGATTGGGAGAACCACGCGACGCTGCAGCAGCTGGCGCCGCGCCAGTACCACCACAAGATCAAGCTGCTGATGAGCTTCGCCACCGAGCACGAGTCGGCGGTCATCCCCGACCCGTACTACGGCGGCGTGGACGGATTCGAAGTCGTGCTCGATTACGTCGAGGATGCCTGCGTCAACCTTGTGGACTTCGTACGGCGGCGAATGGCGCAAAAGGCCGCGGCCTGACGGGTCGGGGCAGTTCGGCCCGGCCAGCGTTTCGATGCGGCGCTGGCGATCGCGGGCGGTGCGATGTCGAGGTCGGGTGCGCCGAAGGTAGTCTGGCGGCCGAAGGTTCGCGAGTGCTTCAGGCGATGTCGGGGCGTGTTCCAGCCCGATGGCGATGGACTCGTGACGGCGATGTCAGAGCGAGTCGACGCCGGATGTCGAGGCACCGTGCACCGCTGAAGTCGTTGAGTCGGTCATCGCCGTCGTTCCTGCGAGTTCGGGCCAGCGACTCGAGGGCGCGCGGACCGACGGTGTCGGGACGACACCGGGTTTCCCTACTCGGTAAGAACGAAGGCGCAATGCGATGCGTAAGTGGTCGATCGCATGATCCATTGCGATGCGATTACGTCGACCTGCGTCGAGCGCTACGGCTTCGCTTCGTACCAATACTTGACAAATTTAGTCGGAAATCGTATCGTCTGCGCTGTCGTCTTCCGTTTCGAAACCCATGCGTCTCACCACCAAAGGCCGTTTCGCCGTCACCGCGATGATCGATCTCGCGTTGCGCGAACACGCCGGGCCGGTATCGCTCGCCGGGATCAGCGGGCGGCAAAGCATCTCGCTGTCGTATCTCGAGCAGTTGTTCGGCAAGCTTCGACGCAACGCGCTGGTCGAAAGCGTGCGGGGACCGGGCGGCGGCTACCGACTCGGTCGATCGACCGCCGACATCTCGGTCGCCGAGATCATCGACGCGGTCGACGAGCCGGTCGACGCAACGCAGTGCAAGGGCAAGGAGAATTGCCTCGACGACCGGCGCTGTCTGACGCACGACCTGTGGGCCAATCTCAATACGCACATGGTGCAGTACCTCGACGGCGTCTCGCTGGAGAACCTGGTCAGCGAACAACGCGATCGGTTGGCCCGTTGTGAAAGCGCGCCTCAGGTCCATGTACTGCGTGACCGTCGCCCACCGTGCAGTGCCGTGGCCGACGCCCTGATCAACTAGGAACGCCATGCAATCCGCCCTTCCGATCTACATGGACTACTCGGCCACGACGCCCGTCGATCCGCGCGTCGCCGAGAAGATGATTCCCTACCTGACGTCGCAGTTCGGCAACCCCGCGTCGCGCAGTCACCCGTACGGGTGGGACGCCGAGCAGGCGGTCGAGACGGCGCGCGAGGAAGTCGCGAAGCTGGTCAACTGCGACCCGCGCGAAATCGTCTGGACTTCTGGCGCGACCGAAGGCAACAACCTCGCGATCAAGGGCGCGGCCCACTTCTACAAGGAGAAGGGCCGGCACGTCGTCACGGTCAAGACCGAGCACAAGGCGGTCCTCGACACGTGCCGCGAGCTGGAGCGCGAAGGCTTCGAGGTGACGTACCTGCAGCCGCAGACCGACGGCCTGATCACGCTGGCCCAGTTGAGCGACGCGATTCGCGCCGACACGGTGCTGGTGTCGGTCATGCTGGTCAACAACGAGATCGGCGTCGTCCAGGACATCGCCGCGCTGAGCAAGTTGTGTCGCGAGCGGGGCGTGCTGTTCCATTCGGACGCGGCGCAGGCCACCGGCAAGGTGGCCATCGATCTCGCGTCGTGGAACGTCGACCTGATGACCTTCACCGCGCACAAGACCTACGGACCGAAGGGCATCGGCGCGCTCTACGTGCGGCGCAAGCCGCGCGTGCGGCTCGAGGCGCAGATGCACGGCGGCGGTCACGAGCGCGGCATGCGGTCGGGCACGCTGGCCACGCACCAGATCGTCGGCATGGGCGAGTGCTTCCGGCTGGCACGGCTCGAGATGAACACCGAGAACGAGCGCGTGCGCATGCTGCACGACCGGTTGTGGAACGGCCTGTCGGATATCGAGGAGGTCTACCTCAACGGCAACGCCGAGCAGCGCGTTCCGCATAACCTCAACGTCAGTTTCAATTTCGTCGAGGGCGAGTCGCTGATCATGGGCATCAAGGAGCTGGCGGTGTCGTCGGGATCGGCCTGCACGTCGGCCAGCCTCGAGCCCAGCTACGTGCTGCGGGCGCTGGGCCGCAGCGACGAGCTCGCGCATTCGTCGATCCGCTTCACGATCGGCCGCTTCACGACCGAACAGGACGTGGACTTCGCGGTCAACCTGTTGAAGTCCAAGATCGCCAAGCTGCGTGACCTGTCGCCGCTCTGGGACATGTACAAGGACGGCGTCGACATGGAATCCATCCAGTGGGCGGCGCATTGAATCAGTGACACCCCGGCCTCGCACACGCGGGGTCGATGCATCGGGAGAAGCACATGGCATACAGCGAGAAGGTCCTGGACCACTACGAGAATCCCCGCAATGTCGGCTCGTTCCAGAGTGGCGACGATGCGGTCGGCACCGGCATGGTGGGCGCGCCGGCCTGCGGCGACGTGATGAAGCTGCAGATCCGCGTCGGCGACGACGGCCGCATCGAGGACGCCAAGTTCAAGACCTACGGATGCGGCTCGGCCATCGCGTCGTCGTCGCTGGTCACCGAGTGGGTCAAGGGCAAGACGCTCGACGAAGCCATGACGATCCGCAACACCGCCATCGCCGAGGAGCTGGCGCTGCCGCCGGTCAAGATCCACTGCTCGATCCTCGCCGAGGACGCGATCAAGGCCGCGGTCGAGGACTATCGCGCCAAGCACCTCGGCGCGGTGGCGGGCCGGGTGGCGGGCGGTCTGGACGAGGTGGTGGAGAAGCAGGCCGCGTGATGACGGTCGTCGATCCGGTCTTCAACCCGGTCGTGCCGCTCGCGGGCGGCGGGGCGGCCTCGGGCGTCGCGTTGACCGAGAAGGCCGCGCGTCACGTGGCGCGTTACATCGAACGGCGCGGCAAGGGTCACGGCTTGCGCGTCGGCGTACGCACCACCGGCTGTTCCGGCCTCGCCTACAAGCTCGAGTACGTCGACGAGCCGGTGGCCGAGGACCGCGTGTTCGAGAGCCATGGCGTCAAGGTGTTCGTCGACCCGAAGAGCCTGCCGTACATCGATGGCACCGAGCTCGACTTCGCCCGCGAGGGCCTCAACGAAGGCTTCAAGTTCCGCAACCCCAACGTCAAGGACGAATGCGGCTGCGGCGAGAGCTTCCGCATCTGACCGCGGCGCGCACGATCGGAACGAGGCGGCATGGCCGCCTTGTTTTTTGCTGCGCGGCGACGATTCCCCTTCGATGGACATCCACGACAACCACTTCGCGCTCTTCGGCCTGCCCGAGCGTTTCGAGCTCGACGAGGCGGCGCTGGATCGGGCCTATCGCGACGTGCAGACGCAGGTGCATCCCGATCGCTTCGCCGGGGGCGGTGCCGCCGAGCAACGCGTCGCACTGCAATGGGCGACGCGGGCCAACGAGGCGTATCGCGTACTGCGCGCTCCGCTGCGGCGCGCGGCCTATCTGTGCACGCTGCGCGGCCGCGATCCCGCCGACGAGCACGACACGCGGATGGCGCAGCCTTTCCTGATGCAGCAACTCGAGTGGCGCGAGGCACTGGACACGGCGCGCGACGGCGCGGACCCGACCGCGGTCGAGGCCCTGCGCCTGCAGCTCGAAGCCACGCGGACCACGCTGCACGACGAGGTCGGCCAGGCGCTCGACGAGCCCGCCGGGCTCGACGCGGCCGTCGAGCACGTACGCCAGTGGATGTTCATCGAGCGCTTCGCGGACGATGTCGCCGCGGCCGGCGAGCGGTTGCGACCCGTGGCGTCCTGATGGCGCTGCTGCAGATCTCCGAGCCGGGCATGGCCCCGGCGCCGCACCAGCGGCGGCTCGCCGTCGGCATCGACCTCGGGACCACCAATTCGCTGGGCGCCGCGGTCCGCAGCGGCATCGCGGAAGTGCTGCCCGACGAGGAGGGCCGCATGCTGTTGCCGTCCGCCGTGCACTATCGGCCGGATGGCAGCGCGCGGATCGGCCACGCCGCGCTGGCCGAGCGGGCCGCCGATCCGCGCAACACCATCGTGTCGGTCAAGCGCCTGATGGGCCGCGGTCGCGACGAGGTGGCGACGGACGGTGCGCGCTACGACCTCGCCGAGGCCGCGACGGGCGGCGGTCAGGTCCGCTTGTCGACCACGGCGGGATTCAAGTCGCCGGTCGAGGTCTCGGCCGAGATCCTCGCCACGCTGCGGCAACGCGCGGAGGACACGCTCGGCGACGATCTCGTCGGCGCCGTCATCACGGTGCCCGCCTACTTCGACGATGCACAGCGCCAGGCGACGAAGGACGCCGCGCAGCTGGCGGGCCTCGACGTGCTGCGCCTCCTGAACGAGCCCACGGCAGCGGCGATCGCGTACGGACTCGACCACGGCGTGGAGGGAAACTACGCGGTGTACGACCTCGGCGGCGGGACCTTCGACGTGTCGATCCTGCGGCTCACGCACGGAGTCTTCGAAGTGCTCGCGACCGGCGGCGACACGGCGCTCGGCGGCGACGACTTCGATGCGCGGCTCGCAGGGCTCGCGACGGTCGCGGCCGGCGTCGTGGCCGGGCAGTTGAGCGATGCCGAGCACGCCCGCTTCGCCGCCGTGGCGCGGGCGGCGAAAGAGGATTTGACCGACGCGCTGATCGTCGATGTCGCATTCGACGCGGCCGGCGTCCACCGCCATGCCGCGATCTCGCGCGACGCGTTCGCCGCGGCCACGTCCGACCTCGTCGACCGCACCGTCGAGTCGGCGCGCCGCTGCCTGCGCGACGCGAAGCTGCAGGCGGTCGACATCGCCGGCGTGGTGCTGGTGGGCGGCGCGACGCGCATGCCGCAGGTGCGTGCCGCCGTCGAGCGCTGCTTCGGCAAGCCGCCGCTGATCGACCTCGACCCCGATCGCGTGGTGGCGCTCGGCGCCGCGATGCAGGCCGACGCGCTGGCCGGCAACCGCGCGGGCGACGGCGAGCAGTGGCTGCTGCTCGACGTCATCCCGCTGTCGCTCGGCGTGGAAACGATGGGCGGCCTGGCCGAGAAGATCATCGCGCGCAATTCGACGCTGCCGGTCGCGCGCGCGCAGGAGTTCACGACCTTCAAGGACGGCCAGACGGCGATGGCGATCCACGTCGTGCAGGGCGAGCGCGAGCTGGTGTCCGACTGCCGCTCGCTGGCGCGCTTCGAGCTGCGCGGCATCCCGCCGATGACGGCCGGCGCGGCCCGCATCCGCGTGACCTACCAGGTCGACGCGGACGGCTTGCTGTCGGTCTCGGCTCGCGAGATCACGTCGAACGTCGAGGCGCGCATCGCGGTCAAGCCGTCGTACGGCCTCGGCGACGACGAGGTCGCGCGCATGCTGCAGGACAGCTTCGGCGCCGCCGACAGCGACATGCGGGCGCGGGCGTTGCGCGAGCAGCAGGTCGAAGCCGCTCGCATCGTGGCGGCGACCGAGTCCGCGCTCGGCGCCGATGCCGCCTTGCTCGACCCGCCGCAGGTCGAGCGCATCCGCTGCCAGATCGACGCGGTGCGACAGGTCGCCGACGGCGTCGATCATGCGGCGATCAAGGACGCGATCGACGCGCTGTCGCACGGCACCGAGCGCTTCGCCGAGTTGCGCATGGACGCGAGCGTGCGTCGCGCGCTGGCCGGCAAGCGGCTCGACGAGATCGCCTGACCCGCCGCCTCTTCAGCCATGCCCACCATCACCGTCCTGCCGCATCCCGGCGTCTGTCCCGCCGGCCTCACGTTCGATGCCGAGGTCGGCCGGAGCCTGTGCGTCAACCTGCTCGACCATCATGTCGACATCGAGCATGCCTGCGAGATGTCGGCGGCGTGCACGACCTGCCACGTGATCGTCCGGGAAGGCTTCGACACGCTCGAACCGTCGGACGACAACGAGGACGACCTGCTCGACCAGGCGTGGGGGCTGACGCCGCGATCCCGCCTGTCGTGCCAGGCGAAGATGGCCGCGGCGGACCTGGTCCTCGAGATCCCGCGGTACTCGATCAACCATGCCAAGGAGAACGGTTGACGGCGCCCGGTCGCCGCCGATCGTGAGAGGAGCCGTCGATGAGATGGACCGATATCGAAGACATCGCGATCGCGCTGCACGACGGTCATCCCGAAGTGGACCCGCGTCGCATCCGCTTCACCGACCTGCACCGCTGGGTCACCGAACTGGAGGAGTTCGACGACGATCCGGAGCGGTCCAACGAGAAGATCCTCGAGGCCATCCAGGCCGCTTGGATCGACGAAGTCGCGTAGCGGCGCTCGTCGGCCGACCCGGCTACGCCCGTTCATTCGGCGACGATGCGCTGGCCCTTCGCCCGGACCCGCTCCGTCGCGGCCGACGATGCCGACTGGATCGCGGACGACGCGTGGTCCGCGCTGGTGTCGAGCCAGGCGTTCCTCGACCGTCTCGACGCCGATCGGCTGGCGCGGTTGCGAAAGCTGTGCGGCGCCTTCGTCGCCGGCAAGGCGATCAACGGCGCGGCGGGACTGACGGTCGACGACGCGGTAGTCGGCGCGATCGTCGTCCAGGCCAGCCTGCCGATCCTCGAGCTCGGGCTGGCCGCCTACCCGCCGTTCGACGAGATCGTCGTGTACCCGAGCGACTTCGTCATCGATCGCGAGACGGTCGACGAGAACGGCGTGGTGCACACGTGGCGCGAGGCGGTAACCGGCGAGGCGTGGGAGGACGGACCGGTCGTGCTGGCTTGGGACGCGGCGGCGCGGGGCGCGCGTCATCGACCGACGCCGTTCGTGTTCAACGTCGTGATCCACGAGTTCGCGCACAAGCTCGACATGACCAACGGCGCGGTCGACGGCATGCCGGCGTTCTCGCGAAAGCTGCATGCGGGCCTCGCTCGAGCGGACTGGCAGCGCGTGCTGCGGGCGAGCCACGACGACTTCGTCGCACGCGTCGAAGCGGCCGAGGCGAGCATCCCGCGCCACGTGGACCCCGAGTCCGCGCGAGCCGATCGCTTCTACGCGGCGTTGCCGGTGGACGCCTACGCGGCGACCGACGAGGGCGAGTTCTTCTCGGTCACGAGCGAAGCGTTCTTCGTCGCGCCCGAACGATTGCGGGCGTCCTATCCCGACTGGTACGGACTGCTCGCGGCCTTTTACCGGCAGGACCCGATGGTCGGGTGATCCACGCGAGCCGACGCATCATCGACCGGTTCGAGACAGCGCGGACCGTACGGGCATGCGGATCAAGCGATCTGCGCCGCCACCACCACCATCTCGACCAGGAACTCCGGCCTGGCCAGCCGGGCCTCCACCGTCGCGCGCGGCGGTGTCGAGCCGGGCTCGACCCAGCCGTCCCAGGCGCGGTTCATGTCGGCGTAGTGCTCGATGTCCGCGAGGTAGACGGTCGCCGACAGGATGTGGCGCTTGTCGCTGCCCGCCTCGGCCAGCAGGCGGTCGACGTGGCCGAGCACCTCCTGCATCTGGCCGAACGCATCGGCATGCGGCGCCTCGGCGATCTGTCCGGCGAGGTACACCGTGCCTTCGAAAATCGCGACTTCCGACAGGCGTGGTCCGACGTGCAGTCGAGTGACGCTGGTGAGGTCCGTCATGTCGTTGCTCCGCAGGCGCGTCCGCGTTCGAGGAACTCCTTCGCGATGGCGATCTGGTCGTCGTGCAAAAAGGTGGGCGCGTGGCCCACGCCGGCGATGGTGACGAGCTCGGCGCGCGGACCGCGGGTCGCCATCTCGGCGTGAGTGGCCTCGGACAGCAGGTCGGAGTGTTCGCCGCGCACCGACAGGACCGGGCAGCGGATGGCGTCATAGAGGTGCCACAGCAGCGTGTCGCCCTGCGGCACCGCCTTGAACGGCACGGCGAGCGCCGGATCGTAGTGGCGGACCCACGCATCGCCGTCGCGCCGCACCACCACCTCGGTCAGGAAGCGCCATTCCGCGTCGCTGTGCGGGCCGAACGGCGCGGTGATGCGGCGGATGTAGATCTCGGCCTCGTCGAGACTGGCGAAGCGCGGCGTCTCGCCGACATAGGCGCCGATACGGGCCAGCGCCGCCGCGCCCAGTACCGGACCGGCATCGTTGAGGACCATGCGTTCGATCGGCGACTCGGGCAGCGACGCCAGCACCATGCCGATCAGCGCGCCCATCGAAGTGCCGAACCAGTGGAGCGTCGTGGCGTCGAGCCTGGCGAGCAGCGTGACCATGTCGGCGACGTAGGTCGGCAGCTGGTAGGCCATCGGGTCGCGCAGCCAGCCGCTGCGGCCGCGTCCCGCGACGTCGGGGCAGACGACCCGGTAGTCGCCGGCCACGGCTCGCGCGAACGCGTCGAAGTCGTCGGACACCCGGGTCAGGCCGTGCACGCAGACCAGCACGCGGTCGTTGTCGGGGTCGCCCCACTCGCGGTAGGCCATGCGATGCAGGCCGGACGCCGTGATGCATTGCACGTCGTGGAGGCGGACGGACGGCTCGGTGTTCATGCGGCGCTCATCGAAGGGGATGCCCATCTTAACGGCGCCCGATGTCCTGCCGCCGGCCCATTAAGGTGGAGCGCGGCGCCGATGCTAGGACGTGGGCTGATTTTGCAGAGCTTACTAGGCACCCCGTCGGACGATCTCTAAGATTCGCGGTTCGATCACGTTCCGTCCTGTCGCACACGGTCCCATGAAAACATTCGATATCGACTGCAAGCTCGTCTACGAAGTCGGCGGGCTCGCAGAATTCTTCTTCCAGATCGAGGCCGCCCGCATTCCCGAACACACCATCCTGTCGGAGTCGTTCGAGGTCACGCCGTCGATCGCCGTGCCGCGCGAATACCTGCCGCCCAACTCGCACAACCGGTCGTTGCGGGTTCACGCGGAGGCCGGCACGACCTCCATCGTCTATCGCGCTCGCGTGGTCCGGCGATTCGAGGCGCCCGACGTCGATGCGCCCGAGCTGGCGATCGCCGAGCTGCCCGACGAGGTGATGCAATACCTCCTGCCCACCCGCTACTGCGAGTCCGACGCGCTCTTCGGCATGGCGCAGCGCACCTTCGGCCACCTGCCGCGCGGTTACGGCCGGGTGCAGGCCATCGTCGAGTGGATCCGCGAACACATCTTCTATCAGGTCGGCCAGTCCGACGTGACGACCACCGCGCGCGACGTGCTGGCCAATCGCGTCGGCGTGTGCCGCGACTTCGCGCACGTCGGCATCACGATGTGCCGCGCGCTCAACATCCCGGCCCGCTTCGTCGTCGGCTACGTGGAGTTCGAGGAGCCGCCACCCGACTTCCACGCGATCTTCGAGGCCTATCTCGGCGGCAAGTGGATCCTGTTCGACCCGACCGGCCTCGCGCCGGTTGAGAACGTGGTGCGCATCGCGTCGGGGCCGGATGCGATGGACGTGGCGTTCGCGACCATCTACGGTCCGGCGCGCATGACCGACATCCAGCCGAACATCGGCGAGGTCGTCACCGAAGCGGCCCGGCCGCTCGCGTCCGAGCCGACCCAGGTTCCGCTGGCCGCCTGATCCGA